>CAXQBA010000217.1:0-14678 GCA_964221885.1 Luminiphilus sp.
AGATAGTGTACCGCATCTACAAAAGATGCTTGAAAATTACTTAGACGTACTGAGACGGCACCAATATTACTTCCAGGAGCTAAACCCTTAAATTTATTGGATGCTCGACCATTACCAGCAGCTGTTCCCAGAACATGAGAACCATGATTCTTAGGCGTGTGCGTAATCAAATACTGATCGATCTGCTGCTTAGACCACTCAGCTCCATAACCGAAGAACGTCTCTGCATAGGATAATTCCTGAGAAGATTGATCCCAGAGATACATGAAACGGGTGGAACTATCAGCATTCAAAAAATCAGGATGTTGCCAATCAAAACCATCATCAATAATACCTAATAAAACATCCGATCCATCAAGTGGCACTACAAACTGTTGTCCATCGTGAATACCTATTGCATTATTATTGTTCAGCATACATGTATCCTCTGGATAGGTCAGCAGCTGTCCTTTATCGAAATACGATTCGATTCGAATGGATTTTGGCTGTTGTAGCCATTTTCTCACTTCGGCAATTGAGCTTCGTAAGGCAAATAATGAATCAACCTGATATTTTAATGTTACAAGCTCATTGCCATTCAGATACTGTTGCACCCAATTGGGATCACCTTTTAATACATAATCTATAGTTTGATCTTCATCTGTTGAATCTAGGGACTGTAGATGCAAAAACAACTCAAGATTGAGCGTTGCTTCGTCTTGGGCAGCCATAGAGATGGAGAAGAAAAAAACAATAAAAAATGTGAAAATCATATACACAGTTTTTAGAACCTATCTAAATTAGACAATTCCCATGGTTTCTTGGGTACATACACAATAAATATTTAATTTCGTATACTGTTAATAACGACAACAATCTAGTATTTGTAACACCATAAATCATATCACCAATGATTGAACAGATAATATTCACATTAGTTGTATTAATCACCTTTGGCATTGCAGCTCGAAAATATCGGTTTCTTTTTCGAAACATCCGATTGGGAAAAGCAGGCGAAGTTGTTGATGACAAAGTAACTCGTTTAAAAAATGTCCTATTGATTGCATTTGGACAGAAAAAAATGTTCAAGCGACCATTAGCTGCTTTTTTACATCTTTTCATTTATGTCGCTTTTTTATTTACACAGATTGAATTGATTGAAATTTTTGTCGATGGATTTTTTCATAAGCATCGTTTCTTTTTCCCACTTTTAGGTGGTTTCTATACCTTATTGATCAGTTTTATAGAGATTCTATCCGTAGGTGTCTTGATCGCCTCAGTTGTTTTCTTAGCTCGACGTAATCTACTCAAGGTTCCAAGGTTTGTAATGAGTGAAATGAGTGGATGGCCTAAACTTGATGGAAATCTCATTCTATACGCTGAAATATTACTGGTAACGTTCATCTTCATGATGAACAGTGCCGATATGGCTCGTCATGCTGAATTGGGGTTTTTGGTCAGTGGTTCTATCAGTTCAGTATGGGCCGGCATGGATGATGCCTCACTTCACATGATAGAACGTATTGGTTGGTGGGGTCATATTTTAGTAGTGTTTGCTTTTATTAATTACCTACCCTATTCTAAACATTTACATATTCTCTTTGCTTTCCCGAACACCTATTATGCAAGACTTAATGCAAAAGGAGAGTTAGCTAACATGCCAGATGTACAGAGTGAAGTAGCTTCCATGTTCGATCCAGATCAAGCATTTGCAGAGGTAGACCCGAATGCACCACTTCCAAAATTTGGTGTAAGTGATGTTTTTGATCTGAAGAGAACAGATATTTTAGCTGCGTACACCTGCACAGAGTGTGGTCGATGCTCATCCGTTTGTCCAGCAAATCAAACTGGAAAAAAATTATCGCCACGTAAGATCATGATGGATGTCAGAGATCGAGCTGACGAGATTGGAAAAAAGATTGATGCTAATGATCTAGACTGTGTCAAGGCTGAAGAAAAAGGAACTGCATCTACCCTAACAGTTGATAATTTTGATGATGGTAAAACCTTATTCGACTACATTAGCACTGAGGAACTGCGAGCCTGTACAACATGTAATGCCTGTATGGAAGCTTGTCCTGTGATGATTTCTCCCGTTGACATCATCATGGAGCTAAGAAGAAACCAGATATTGGAATTGTCCGATTCTCCAGAAGAATGGAATGCCATGTTCAATGCAGTTGAAAACAATGGTGCACCTTGGGCTTTTTCACCTGATGACAGAGATAAATGGGTTGCAGAGTATGAATCCTAAAAAGTCATTGTTTTATACATATAAAAAATGTATATTGCAAGGAATGTTTTAGGCCCATTTACATCACGTAAAACCTATTTACAGTTCTCATATCCAAGCCATATATCAATTATTGCATGAACGTAGAAGATTTAAAGAAAGTAATAGAATTGAATCGCTTAGCCAAAGAATGGTTACGTGATTTTAAATCTCATAAATTAGGTGAACAGAGTCAAAAATTAGACAAGCAAAAGAAGGAAATGCTCACCTTACTGAACAAAACCAATCAGATCATTGAACGAAATGGTGGGGCTACAATAGACACAGGAAATTGGGAAAAAGTAATTCAACAGATTACAGAAAAGGCAGCCACATCTTCTCTATTTTCATTTTGTTTAGATGGTGGTGTGGATCCATTGACTAATGGAGCCGAAGTTGAAGCATCTGATCTTTCACTTGCTGTTGAGCTAAAACAATTAGTCTCATCATGTATTGGTTCTTTTTCCGATCAAATCAATGATAACAGAATAAAAAATCAGCTTGAAGCACTCTATGATCAATCATTACGAGTGATAAAAGCTCCAAAATCTAATAGTGATTCAGGACTTGTCCTTGACTTTTATGCTACTGATAGTAAACGATGTCGAAAAATGGCCAAGAAGATGGAAAGCATTGCTGACACATTCAATGGAATTCTTCAGATCGAATTCATACAAGTGGCTAATACTGACACTCGTCTTAACGGACTTTGTATTAAAAACTTACCTGCCATGGATTTTAAACGGAATGGTAAAAGAATTGCGCTACATGAGGGTCCACTTAGCATCAGCATGACGGAAAAAAAGATAAATATGCTACTAGCTGGTGGCAGCTTGTCTGATTCTAGCTCAGTTGATAGTATCAAAGATCTTAAATCACTCAACCAGAAAGAGCTGTATGCCATGGGTGAGTTTTTACTATTTTATTTTGAAGCTGCTTGGTGTGGTACGTGTAAAAAAACAACACCTGTTGTTGAAAAATTCGGTACTTCGCGCTCAAAGGTACGTTTTGAACGAATCCAAGTGGATGGCTCACACCAACATCACCGTGCATTTGAGGTAACTCATGTACCCTGCATTGTATTCATTCGAGATGGTGAGATTGTAGGTAAACATTATGGGTATTTAAACCCTTCAGCTATGGAAGAAAAGATGGATCATTTTGCTACATCGAATAAACGTGAGGTAGGAGATTCTGATACTGGAGATGCATCGATCCTACCCTATGCTCGAAAAATTGTGGATCCAAAATAGATCAAATATCTATTTTTATTTTTTGATCATCTTCCCAAGCTAAAAACGAATCATATTCGGATTGAATCGTATGAATCACCCAAGTCAGTATCGCTAGATCATCCAATAGTCCAATAGATAAAAAATCAGGAATTACATCGATTGGATTAATAAAATAAAGAATGGCAGCCACACACAATCCTAAATTAACTTTAGATAGAGAAGTGTAAGAACCATTCATGGAAGCACGGACCAAACGAATCACCGTAGACAAACCCTGAAAAGCTTCCGATGAAAAATGCGATATACTATCATAAGATCGTATTTTCTCTTGGGCACTTTTCAAAACAGTTAAAACAGCTAAAGGTCGAGATAGCATTCGGTTGGCCATCTTCTTGAACAATTTGAACCATGTTGAATCCAACCATGAATGTAATTCTTCATCAGTGTAACTCTCCATTTGCTTTACAACCGATGCTTCCTCTCGTTTGGTTTTATTCGTTGGTTCTTTCATTAAATTCCAAGTGCAATAGCTAATACTTCATTCATCTGTTTAACAAAATGAAACTGAATGCCCTCTACATAATCTGGATTGATCTCATCAACATCCTTTTTGTTGTCTTGACATAAAATGATATCACGAACACCAGCTCGTTTTGCAGCTAAAACCTTCTCTTTAATTCCACCAACTGGTAATACCTTACCACGTAAGGTGATTTCTCCTGTCATGGCCAAATTATTCTTTAAAGGTTTGTCTAAAAATGCTGAAGCTAGAGCCGATAGCATGGTTACACCAGCAGATGGACCATCCTTGGGAATCGCTCCTGCTGGTACATGCAAATGGACATTATGCTGTTCGAAGGCGTTAGGGTCTATCCCATATGAAGTACAATTGGAACGAAGATAACTAAGCGCTGTTGTAGCAGATTCTTTCATAACATCTCCAAGGTTTCCAGTAAGAGTTAGTTTCCCTTTACCTTTACTTAACGACGTTTCAATAAATAAAATATCGCCACCTACACTGGTCCAAGCAAGACCAACAGCTACACCTGGAACTGGATCCTCATCAAAAACATCATCCAGATTTACTTTTTCTGGACCTAGGATATCAAGAATATCTGTTTCATTAAGATGTATTTTATAAGAAGCATCTGTTGCTACCTTCTTGGCAATGAATCGCATTACTTTGGCGATTTGACGTTCCAATGAACGCACACCCGATTCACGAGTATATTTACTGACCAAGTATTGAAGAGACTTATCCGAAAATGATAAATGTTCTTCCGTCAGACCATGCTCCTCTAATTGTTTTCCGATCAAATGACGCTTAGCTATCTGAATCTTTTCTTGTGATGAATACCCATTGACTTCAATGATCTCCATACGATCCAATAAGGCAGGCTGTATGGATTGTAAAGAATTAGAGGTAGCTATAAATAAAACCTTTGATAGATCATACTCCAATTCAAGGTAATTGTCATGAAAGGTGGTATTTTGTTCAGGGTCCAAGATCTCAAGCAAAGCCGAAGAAGGATCCCCTTTAAATCCACGACCAAGTTTATCTATTTCATCCAGAATAAATACAGGATTCGACGTCTCAACCTTTTTAATGGATTGAATAATCCTACCTGGCATGGCACCGATGTAAGTTTTTCTATGGCCACGTAATTCAGCCTCATCGTGAAGCCCACCTAATGACATTCGAATGTACTTACGACCAATTGCCTTTGCAATGGAACGACCTAGTGAGGTTTTACCAACACCCGGAGGACCTACCAAGCAAATAATTGGAGATTTCATATCATTACGAAGTTTCAGGACGGCTAAATACTCTAGTATCCGATCTTTTACTTTATCCAATCCAAAGTGATCTTCATCCAAAATAGCCTCAGCAGAAACAAGATCAAAGGTATCATTACTGACCTCCATCCAAGGTAAATCCACCAAGAATTCCAAATAATTCATCAATACAGAATACTCAGGCGTCGCTGGATTCGTTCGTTTCAACTTTTTAAGTTCTTTATCAAATTTCTTTTGAGCGGCCTCTGACCACTTTTTAGTCTTTGCCTTAATTTCAATTTCAGAGATATCATTCTGTGATGGTGAATCACCTAATTCCTCCTGAATTTTTTTAAGTTGCTGATTCAGGATGTAATCGCGTTGTTGTTTTTCAAGATCACCATGAACATCCGCTTCAATCTTATTTTTGACCTGAAGCACCTTTAATTCATGTTGCATCAAAGCCAATACTTTATCAGCTTGCTCCTCGATCGAGGTTACTTCTAGTAAGGTTTGTTTCTGAGGCACATCTATGTGTAAATTAGAAGAAATGAAGTTGATAAGAAAGCGAGATGATTTGATGTTGTTCAACATGGCCGTAGCATCTGTCGGAATACTCGGTGACGACTTAATGATTTTCTCTGCCATCTCTTTAATGGTCGAGACAACTGCGGAAAACTCATGCACATCTTTTGGTTTTGCCATCTCTACCAATTGGTAGGAACCTTGTAAATAAGGTTCAAAAGAGATCACATCTTCCAGATATAATTTTTTACGACCTTGAATGATCGCCGTCATAGATCCATCCGGCATGGAAAGCACCTTCAGAATACGAGCAACAACTCCCATCAAATATAAATCATCCTTACCCGGATTCTCCACCTCGATATCCCGTTGCGTTATGACCAATATATGCTTATCTCCCTCATTAGCAGTTTCTATGGCTTTTATCGAACGATCTCTGCCAATATTAACTGGAATGATCACACCCGGAAATAAAACTGTATTCTTAAGTGCTAAAATAGGTAAGATATCAGCTATTTGTTCTAAGGTATCATTCTCATTTTCAGCATCATTTTCTACTGAAAAAAGTGGTAAAAAATCAGCATCACTATCACCTTGAAAATCAAACATGGATTGTATTTTTCTTTTTCATGATATATGGCACGAATGAACTGCCATATTGACATTCTAACAATTTTTTTTAATCGCAGTTGGTTATCTGATAATGCTAAGTACTTGAAAATCTGTTATTACGAATAATTTACATTATCATACACTATCTACTTGCAATATAATGAACAATATGCATGCCACCTATGGTATATTCCAATTTTGACATGATTCTAACGGCGAAGTACAACTTTTTTACTAAAAATGTCATCTACATAAATAATTGTAGACTTACTTTGCCGTTTTTTGGGCATAAAGTCTATTTTTACATATATTTTGTTTTTATAAAAAATCAGGTATGAGATCATTCCATTTTGTTCGCTATTTCCTATTCCTACTTACCCTCACAACTGTTTACCAAACTTGGTCTCAAGGAGGTACATCAGCCAATGATCCCATCAAGAAACGAAAGGTCGTTCGTGGATGTGAATACGATGTTGTTCCAGGTTTGGCAACTATCGAACAGATCAAGGTGACAAAGTCTTCTGAGCAAAGCATTCTCAAATACGATGAGTATACCATACTCTTTTCTTTTCAACCGATGTTGGGTGATCGATTGATCGATGAATTGAAAGGTGCAAAAATACCATTCTATCTAAGATCTGGATCTTTGAAAGTGCCTGTAGGTCCAAAATATATCGAACAATATCGATTAAAAGTGGGTACTAAATATGCCATGAATATACTTCAAAACACCGTCGAAGATGCATGTCTTGAGGCATACACCTATGAGTCGAAAGCATTGAGAAATGACCTTTTTGAAGCAGATGTTGATGAAAATCTATACAATTACAAAAAGCACGCATTTTCGAGTAACCAACAAAAAATGGAATTAGCTTATGAAGATAAGCGGACACATCCAGAAGAAAATGCAACTCCATTGGTGATGAGTATTGATGAATTGAGAAAGCAACCCGATTATTCAAATTTGAGTGATGAGGAATTACGTCAAATAGCTCGCGAGGAAGCCCTCAAAGAAATGAATGAAAACAAAGATCTGAGTGCTGAAGACCTCGGACTAAACGAATCAGATTTACGTGCTGAGATCGAAAGCAAAGTTCGAAATGAATATGCAGAGAAAGAAAATGCAACTAGCGCTGATGAATCCTCTCAGAACAGTGTAAAAGATGAATTGAAAGATCAAAAGAATAAAGCTAAGGAGGAGGAACGGTTACGGAAGTTAGAGGAGAAACAACAAAAAGAACTTCTTGATAAGAAGAAAGCCAGAGAGGAAGAGATCCGCAAGGAAATCGAAGATGAGATTCGAGCTAAGATCGAACAAGAAAAGCAAGCACAGGAGGCCATTGAAAAAAGACAACAGGATGAAAACGAAAAGAATGAACAACGCAAGTTAGAAAAGAAACGAAAAGCATTAGAAAAGAAGGAATCTTTCAAAAAAGAATTCATGGAAAACATGAAGCAAAAAAGTTTGATGAAAGAATGCAATTATTCTGCTCGCCAGTCAGGTACACTTCAAATTACGAGTATCAAACCGTCTTCAACAATTTCGGATGGATCACGTCTTGAAGTTTACATTCGTTTCAAACCTGATACATATGAGAGCCTTACAAAGAAGGATCGTAAAATGTGGGATCAATCGTATCTATTTATTCTTGATCCAACGGGAGAAGCCAGCTTACCATCACAGGCATACGTTGACAAGCATGATATCAAAGTTGACATGACATTCCCAGGTTTTGCACAGACTTTGAATAGTGGAATATGTTCATCGATGATGATGTATGCGCCACAATTACCCAATGATGCTAGTATGGCTAAAATGTAATCTTTTCCAACCCAATCTTTCATAAATACAAAAGATAGTAGAAACGCTATGATCTTATCGGATACGGAAATACTAAATAGCATAGATAAAGGAGAGATAGTGATCAACCCATTTGATCGGTCCAACCTGGGAACGAATTCTTATGATGTACATCTTGGCAAATATTTGGGCACCTATGTAAACCGAGTACTAGATGCAAAAAAACATAATAAGATCGAGATCTTTGAAATCCCCCCTGAAGGTTTTATGTTGGAACGTGGGACTCTTTATCTCGGTGTTACAGAAGAATATACAGAAACGCATAACTCAGTACCCTTTTTAGAGGGAAAGTCTAGTGTGGGTCGTCTCGGAATTGACATTCACGCAACAGCTGGAAAGGGAGATGTTGGATTTTGTAATACATGGACCTTGGAGATATCTTGTACACAACCCGTACGCATTTATGCTGGTATGCCGATCGGTCAATTGATCTATTTCAAAGTTGATGGAGATATCGAACGGTATTACAACAAAAAAGACAACGCAAAATACAATACCAAAACGATTCATCCAGTTGAATCGATGATGTGGAAGAACTCTTTTTAAATACTCTTTACTAACTTATTTTTTCCAAATATTATCTTCTTCGAACACATCAGCTAGTCGCTTAGATGGGTCGATTTCTACTTTTTTGATCTTCTTAATTGAAATCGGTATGTGAAGTTGATACATAGGATGTGTCCAAGGCCAATCTGTAACAATAAATCGCTCATCATAGAGACCTTCATCTTGTTTTTCACCCCTCATCAGACGCATCGGTATATGGTAACATGCCGTTTCTGTTTTACCATTCTTTGTGTATGTCACTACAACATCCAATGGCATAGGCATAGTCCCTTTATTCAAAATAGATATCGTACTCCCCGATACTTTTTTGTCAATATTCTGTTGAACGATTTCATTGTTGATCGCTTCAATAACGATAGAGTCAGTTGAGGTCTTTGCACTACTAACAACATCAACAATACTATAATCTATCCGTTTAACCGTTTGAACAAAATATTCTTTGAACCAATCCAATTCTAATCCTGATTCTTTTTCAAATATTCGGATCACATCATTAGGTGTGGGATGTTTAAAAGCCCATGTATCATAATAAGATAATATGGCTTTATCAAAAACCGGTTGTCCGACAATATAATTTAACAGTCCTAAAAATACAGCACCTTTACTGTAAGCCGCTTGACCGTAAGCGAAATTTGATATAAAATGATCTGCATGTGTTGTTAGTGGTTCCTCAACACCAGATAGGGCTAAATAATAATAGCCTCTGTAAGATCTAAAATGTGGATTTTTTTCCTTTTTATCCATTATATGGTCCATAACCACATTACTAGTGTATGAGGTGAATCCTTCATCCATCCATGCATGTAAGGCCTCATTCGTTCCCATCAGCATCTGATAACAAGTATGCATGAGTTCGTGAATCATGACACCTACCAAAATCCAAAATTACGTTTACCAGTAATAAGTGTCCCCATAGGATATTCCATTCCACCATCGCCACCTTGGATGAATGAGTATTGTGGATAAGGATAGGCACCATATCTAGGCTGGATGAATGAAAAAGCATGAACCATTTTCTCTTGGGATTTTTCCCAAACGGGTTTTATCGCTGGATCATCTTGATATAGAAAATGTAAGGTCAGGTCTTCATTGATTTTAACAACATCATGAATATAATCTGGATCAGCCCCCCAAAAGAAGTCGTGTACATTCTCAGCTTTGAAACGCCAGGTTAATGTTTTTTTATCACTGTGATCGATCTCTTTGTCACTGTATCCATAGCCTATCTCATCGGCATTGACGACAATACCTGTCCCACCAAGAATATACGACTTATCAATGGTTATGTTCACTTCAAAATCGCCCCAAATACCATAAAACTCACGCCCGACATAAGGATTCGAGTGCCACCCTTGTCCATCATATTCGCACATTTTAGGATACCATTGGGTCATTGAATATGAAATTCCCTCTTTGTTATCACGACCAGAACGACGTATCTGTATCGGTACTTGTGCATCGAATTTCATTTCAAACAGCACGGTGTCACCTGGTTCAATAGGTTTTACCAAGGTAACTTCTAGAATGGTACCAACCACTTCAAACTGAACAGCTTCTCCATCCTGTGTCAATGAACGTATTCGTTGATATCCCTGTTCCTCTTGCTTTAGGGATTGAATCCGGTCACCAACTCTGGAATCCGCATCTTGAATGGTCCGAGATCTGACATCCATCATTGATCCTGGTTGAAATGCATTGAAATATAAATGATAGAATACCTTATCCAATTGATCTGGTGAATGATTGATATACTGAATCTTCTGATCACCTTCAAACTGATGTTTCTTGACATCAAAATTGATATCCATCGTATACGAGGCTTCTTGTTGCCAATACGTAGACTGAGCTAATGTAGCGTGGCCAAACAGACCAAAAAATAAAAGAAGAGATAAAAAATACATATTCGAGTGAATTGAATAAAACATTATTTGAACATGTTACTATAAAAAACATGCCAATGCGAATGTACTAACTATTTGGCACTTTAAAAAGTGCTAATTTAATCCGTGTAAATAGTACAAAATTGGAGGATAGAATAGAGGATACTACATCGATCACAAGATCTTAAATGCATCTTGATCTTTCAAAAATGGAAAGGTCTTTCGAATTTCAAGAAGGTGGTTTATATCTAATACATGGGTTGCCACATCTTCACGATCCATCACTTGATACCATATGGTTCCTTTAGGATCAATAACCATACTTGAACCTGGATAACTATGGCTATTTGCATCAGTACCGACCCGATTCACAGCAACCACATAAGCTTGATTTTCTATTGCTCTAGCAACTAATAAAGCCTGCCAATGTGGAATGCGTTTTGCTGGCCAATTGGCTACATAAATCAGTAGATCATAATTTTCAGAATTTTTACTGTATACTGGAAAACGCAGATCATAACAAACTTGCAGACATATCTTCATATCCAAGTAGGTAAATATACATCTTTTAGATCCTGCCGTGTAAAATTCATCTTCTCCTGCCATAGAGAATAAATGACGTTTATCATATTGATGCGTTGTTCCATTCGGACATACGAACAAGAAACGATTAAAAAATTGCCCATTCTCTTCAATAATCAACGAGCCTGCAACAGCAGCTTGTGTTTCTTTAGCTTGTTCTCTCATCCATTGATGCGTAACACCCTCCATTGATTCGGATAGATCCGTTGGATTCATCGTAAAACCTGTTGTGAACATTTCGGGAAGCAGAATTAGGTCAGTAGCACCTTTTAAACCTTGCATTTTTTGCTCCAAATTCCGTCGATTTACTGCAGGTGATTCCCATATTAAGTCACATTGTATAGTAGTTACTCGCATTTTTTAACCATTTTTAAAGCAGACTTAACAGTCTGATACTACTTTATTGATCGTATTATATATTAAATTTAGAAAAAAAGAGGACACATAAGATGAAAGGTCTGTTTACATTTATAACGATATCTTTAGTATTGACCTCCTGCACAGTTAGTTTTATCAATGTAGGTATTGATTATACTGTGCTGAAGAGTTTTTCTGTTGAGCAGTTCGACACCCAAGCTGGAAATGCTCCCCCCACAGCCGGACAACAATTTTCGGAGCAACTTAAAAATAAGATTCTCAGTAATACGCGTCTAGCCTATCAAGATGAGGAAGGCGATATTCAGATAAGTGGTAAAGTAAGTAACTACCAGGTTCAATCCTTAGCACCAAATGCGGACCAATCTGTTTCACTACAACGGCTTAATATCACCGTTCAAGTTGAATATGTCAATTCAAAAGATAAATCTGAGACCTGGCAACAAAGTTTTAAACGTTTTGCTGATTTTGATGCGACGATTGATCTATCTACAGTTGAGGATCAATTGATCCAAGAAGTATATGATCAGATTATAGAAGATGTATTCAATAAAGCGTTCTCAGGCTGGTAGTTTTTTATCAAACGGTTGTTTGGTTAATGGTTTTTTTATACATTGTTCCTATCATTCAAAAAAATCAATCAATAGATGTCACATCCTACTTTTCCTCGCCTCTTTGAACCCTTGGATCTTGGATTCACAACCCTTAAAAATAGAGTCCTTATGGGGTCTATGCACACGGGACTTGAAGAAACTGACCCTCAACGTCTGGCTGCCTATTTCAAAGAACGAGCTGAAGGTGATGTCGGTTTGATCGTTACTGGTGGTATCTCACCAAATAGAGCTGGCGTTGTGAAACCTTTTTCAGCTACATTGATGCGAAAAAGTCAGATAAAGCCGCATAAGCTCGTAACCGAAACAGTTCATCAAGCAGGTGGTAAAATATGTATGCAGATTCTTCATGCTGGACGTTATGCCTATGTGCCTTGGGCAGTTGCGCCTAGCCCGAGTAAAGCACCTATCTCCATGTTTAAGGCATGGGGGTTACCTGGTTTTATGGTTAAATGGACGATCAATAATTATGCACATTGTGCTTACCTGGCTAAACAAGCAGGGTATGATGGCATAGAGATCATGGGATCTGAAGGCTATCTGATCAATCAATTCATAGCCACACGTACCAACAAGCGAAAAGATAAATGGGGTGGCTCCTACGAAAACAGAATCCGCTTTGCACTAGAGATCGTTCGCCAGACTCGTAAGAAGGTCGGTAAAGACTTTATCATTATCTTTCGTCTTTCCATGTTAGATTTAGTGGAAGGTGGATCAAGTTGGGAGGAAATCGTCCAGTTAGCCCAAGAACTAGAAAAGGCGGGTGTTACGATCATTAATACAGGTATCGGCTGGCATGAAGCAAGAGTTCCTACCATCTCAACTCGTGTACCAAGAGCTGCTTTTACATGGGTAACACATCGATTGAAAGATCATGTGGAGGTGCCTTTGATCACAACGAATCGGATCAATATGCCGCAAGTAGCAGAAGAAATATTAGAACAAGGTCATGCAGACATGGTATCTATGGCACGTCCTTTTTTAGCGGACCCACATATTGTTTTGAAAGCAAAGGAAGGAAGAGTAGATGAAATCAACACCTGTATAGCATGTAACCAAGCTTGTTTGGATCATGTTTTCTCTCAAAAACCGATTTCGTGTTTAGTAAATCCAAGAGCTGGTCATGAAACACTTCTTAACTACAAAGAAACCCTTCATCAGAAAAAAATTGCTGTGGTTGGTGCAGGACCTGCTGGATTATCAGCGGCCACGATTGCTGCTCAGCGCGGTCACGAGGTCACTCTATTTGATAAGAGCGATAAGATCGGTGGGCAATTCAATATGGCGAAACAAATACCAGGTAAGGAGGAGTTCTATGAAACAATCCGATACTATAAAAGTCAGATCGATCTGTACAATGTCAACCTTCAACTCAATACAGAGGTCTCTGCAAAAGATCTGATTGGTCAATACAACGAAGTGATTCTGGCGACTGGTGTTTATCCCAGAGAGATCCAACTCGATGGTATTAACCATGATAAAGTACTGAGCTATATCGATGTACTAAAACACAAAAAAGCAGTCGGACAACGAGTTGCTATCATTGGTGCTGGTGGTATTGGCTTCGACGTAGCTGAATTTCTTTCGCACGAGGGCATTGCACCAAGTGTAGATATTCAAACCTATATGAATGAATGGGGCGTCGATACTTCCTTAGACCAACGAGCGGGTTTGGCCGAAGAGAAAAAAATCCACCCCTCTCCCAGAGAGATCTACCTATTACAACGACGCGATGAGAAAGTCGGTAAAAATTTAGGTAAGACTACTGGTTTTGGTCATCGTGCCAGTCTAAAAATGAAAAAAGTGAAGATGATCAACGCTGTTACCTATCAAAAGATCGATGATCAAGGTTTACATATCGAGCGTAAAGGCGAACATCAAATCCTTGATGTAGACCACGTGATCATCTGTGCAGGTCAGATCCCTAATAAAGATTTGGTCCCATCTCTAGAAGAAGGTGGCATGACAGTCCATATTATTGGTGGTGCCAAAAAAGCAGGTGAACTGGACGCCAAAAGAGCCATCAATGATGGGGCCTGGTTAGCGGCGGAATTGTAAGAACTACAGTATCGTTTTACATACCTCTATTGTTCGTTCGATCATGGGGTCATTTAAGTCTAAATGTGTAACAAATCGGATCTGTTTATCACCAAATGGACTGACCCATATATTATGACGAGCAAGTTCTTTTACCACCTTGTCAACAGAAAAAGTATCTGTCAGTTCTGCGATCAAAATATTGGTTTCCGCTTCCAAACAATGATCGACCCAATGACAGGTCTCGATTTCTCTGGCTAAATATTGAGCACGTTGGTGGTCGTCAGCTAAGCGTTTTACATTATTCTGCAATGCATAGGTTCCTGCTTTTGCAATAATTCCAGCTTGTCGCATTCCTCCTCCAAA
>CAXQBA010000218.1:0-6917 GCA_964221885.1 Luminiphilus sp.
TTCAGACGTGTGCTCTTCCGATCTTGCAAAATCAACATTTGGATTAACAAAATCAAGATCTGGATCAGCTCCACTTACTTTAGTCTTCGCATCGTCTAGAAAGTTTCCAATAATAATATATCGTTCACCACCCTTTGCAACATAATCTGTTTGAACTCGAGTCCAATCTGAGCTTTTTAAAAAAGAACTATCCGCTGCAAAAACTGTGAGATGCTTTTGATCTAAAGCTGATTCATGGTCCTCATTTACTTGATAAGCTAAAGCACTAACGTTCATTCGATCGATCGATCGATTCGAAGAAGGACTTAAATACACATAAAATGTTATACAATAAACCTCACCTGCTTGAAGAGATTGTTTTAACTCAAGCTGAATGTATTCCCTAAAATTTCGTTTCACATATCGGTTCGTATAACAATAGATTCCTGCATATCCATAGCCAGAACGAGCAACACAATTCCCCATACGATTCAATGGCATATCGACCATTTGATTTGCTGCCCTTCTATGAAAAAAATCGGGAGTCGCCATACTAGCTGAAGTACAGAACGAGATCCTATCTATCTGTCCAAGATCATCCGGAACCTGTTTATATTGCTCAAATGATGGGTTACGAACTAGATTCTGTAAAACTTGAGCAAATATGGTATCGCAATCCAATAAAAAGCAAAAAATAAATATGGGAACAAAGAACCTCAAAATACACGTAGTTTTGGCTATATTTGAATGTAAATGTACGCAATTTATAAGTATATTCTATTGCCAACCGTTCACAACTTTACGAATCATTACTTCTTACGATGAAACAAAAAAACGCGTTCTTCCGCTTTTTATCCATTAGCCTAGTCAGTTTATTAACGATTGTTGTCATTGTATTTATTTACATATCGGTATGCATTGGATCAGCCACACTCAATGATTTTCAACCAGAAGAAGTTATTCCTGTAAAAATCTCTCATGATGTATCCTCCAAATATGTTTCAAATGATACTATGCAGATTCTTAATTGGAATATTGGTTATGCTGGACTGGGCTCAACATCTAATTTTTTCTATGATGACAATCGTTTTTTTACATCTGGCGGTAAGATGATCCGATCTTCTAAAGATCAAGTTGAAAAAAACCTAAGAGGTATTCAATCGCAGTTAGAAAAATTAAGTCAAGTAGATTTTATTACACTTCAAGAGGTAGATAGGTCTTCAAAAAGAAGCTATTACACTGATCAATTAATCGAATTATCGAACGTACTAACAGGAAAGTGTTATCAATTTGCTACCAATTACAATGTAGATCGAGTACCACTTCCATTATTAGAATTTTGGCATGTACTTGGTCAGATTCGAAGTGGTTTGGCCACATTTGGAGATCATCAACCAAGCTCATCAATACGTTATCAGTTTCCTGGAAAATATAGTTGGCCGAATCGTATTTTTCACCTAGATCGATGCATGCTCGTCAATAGGTATCCAATAGATAGCTCAGATAAGGAATTCATTTTGATCAATACACACAACTCTGCCTATGATGGTGGCGTTCTGAAAAAAAATGAGATGGCCTATTTGAAGACATTTATTCAACAAGAATATCAACATGGAAATTATGTCGTAATTGCAGGTGATTGGAATCAATTTCCAGTTGGAATACACATTGATACATTTTACCAAAACATAGGAATGGCATTTGATAGTAGTTATTTTCCTGGACAGATTGAAGAACAATTTATACCTGAAGACTGGCAATGGATTTATGATCCTACATTTCCAACAAATCGAAAATTAAAAGATGTATATCAAGATGATAAAACACCCATAACCCTCATAGACTTCTTCTTGTGTTCTCCTAACGTACAAGTTCTGGAAGTTCAAGGTATTCCTGATCTTTTCAAACATTCAGATCACCAACCCATACTGATGACATTTCAACTTCAATTATAAAATGGTATACTATTTGTCTTTCTTTTAACGTTAAACAAAGGTTTTAAATTCATCCATATGATTTATCAATCGCTTCTTTTAGTTCTTCTTGTTTTTACTGGTTTTGTGTCTGATGCACAAGACAGTATTCGTATAAAAGTTCAACAGACGACCATGGAAAAAGCCCGTGATAGTGCGTATCAAGCACGGATCAGTTTGTCTGAATTAGATGGTCATTACATTCCATTGGATTTACTTGATTGTTTTAAAGAATTGAATAAAATCATGGAACCTTCTGCCAAGGAGGCTTTTATGGAAATCCCTGATAGTATTGTAGATGCTCGTACTCACGGAATGCTTGGATTATACCTAAATAAAAGATGGTCCATTGCAGAAGGATCAAGATTGACAGCCTACTTTAGAAAAATGAAGGTCCCTCACTATGACTACATGATAGGTATTATCATTCAGTCGTATCATAGATATCTACATGGTCGTCCACTAGAGGTGAGAGAACAAGTGGCTTATTTTAATGAACTATGGGAGGTAAAAAAAGCTAAAAAGTTTCAACAACTACTTGATAAGCAGTAAGCATTCGTAAACGTAGTATCTATGTGCTAATACTGTAGAATAATCGATCGAATGGATTCATTTGATTTATTAAATATGGGATCCAATCATTCAAATTCTTTCGTAATAAGAAAGAAATGTGTGTATGTCTCTCTTGAAGTTTATTATCGGGAAATAACGTGGATTTAATTTCTTGTAACTCTTGTATTGATGATTGATGCTGCTGTTGTTCTAATTTCAATAATTTGCCATCTAATCGATCTAAAATTTTCAGCATGTCCTTCTCTGCACCAATGATAGCACGATCCATATCATGTTTATAGGTATTGAATGTTTGTCTTACAGAATGAAACAAAGTCCTTAAAATTTCTTTCTCTTTTTCAAGTTTGACTCGATTAGCTCCGTGATCCAAAAAATGATGAATAAGCTGGTCAACTGGTAAAAACCACTTTTCGTGATCAAATCCAAATTGATCCATCTTTTCCCGAGTAGATACATCTATAACAAGTGCTGAACATCTGCGAATTAAAATTGGAAAATCGATATTATAATTTTCAAATTGGCGTTTACGTTCCAACCAGTAAGCAAGCTCCCCACCGCCACCAATATAGGCCACATTAGGTAGGATTGACTCTTGATATAGAGGCCGAAGAATGACATTTGGACTGAACGAAGCTGGTGATTGCTCCATTTTTGCAATAATCTCTTCTTGAGAAAAACAAATGGTCTGGTTATTTACTTGGTAAATATTATCCTCAGTTAGATAAATACGTTCACGTATCCCCTTTTCTTTGTAGAAGATATTGATCTTGCGTGCGTGAGCCTGCTTTGGAAAATTCAATTCTTTGAGTTCTTCCTGAGTTTGCATTACAAGTGACTGTGAACTATTCTTCAATAAATCATCTAACATGACCGATCTGAACTGTTCCTTGAATGCCGGCAATGAGGGATCGATCACAAGAAGGCCGTATTCACTGAACAATTTACAGATCAACTGATTAAAACGCAAGCCATATTCTTCCTTGCCACTCGAATAAACCTCATGAAGAATCGTATAAAAGTCGGTTGCTTTGAACCATGGATTTTCATCTACAAGCTGAATAAGTAGTTCCTCGATACCATCCGTAGTCATATCATTGACACTTCCTTGTTGTTCATTATACCAAGTATACTTTTTTGAGCCAATATGACAATGATTGATCTCTTCAAAGTCATGATCCTCACCTCCATTCCAAAAAACAGGTACAAAGTGAAGGTCCGTATTTTGTTGGTTCAAAAATCGACAAGCACTGATAACACTGACAATTTTGTATATAATATAAGGAGGTCCTGTAAATAAACAGGGTTGATGGGCAGTTGTTACTGTATAAGTGTTTTCCTTATGTAACAACGCAATTTGTTCGAGCGCATTTGAATGTGCACCGTAACGGATATGTTGATCTGATAAATTATTAACTAGGGTTTCACGTTTAGATGAATCAAATGTACGAGCAAGAGCTTTTTTACGAACAGATGCTGGATTAGGAAATTCAACAATGAATCGGTTTAATGATGTATCCTGCATCGAATAATGTCGATCCAAAGATGATAATTGTGGGATCCTATGTAAATCTAGGGTATCAACCCTCATTTCATTATTGGTTTTTAATCTGTTCTATCTGGGTGAGCACCTCCTCGGCCTCGGCACTCTTCTTAGTACTCGCTTCCCTATCTATATGTGATAATTTATAGGCCTCTTCCAATAGTTTTTTATACTTATCTTCAAGTTTTTCTACTTCTGACTTCTTTTTAAAAAATCCAAACATGATCATTCATCATTTAAAATGTTATAAAATAAACGTTTGAAATAATCACGTCCAAGTTCATTACATCGTTGAACATTATTACCTGGTATTTTTTCTACAGCTTCCGTGTTTTTAACAACCCTATCAATACTCGACTCTCTCAATATATGCAACATGGGAAACGGAGATCGATTCGTGAAATTTGACGCATCATTTTCAACGTTTCCTTCAAAACAATATTCAGGATGAAAGGTTGCGATCTGGTACACGCCCTCATAACCCTTAAGGTGAAGTATTTGTTGAGCTACATCTATAATATACAAAAAATAGGAAAAGTCTATATCCCCTTTCAAGATCAAAAATGTGGTTTCCGTTTCAGGAAAGGTGTCGAGGTGTACACACTCATTTATTAATTCATCAAGGGCTTTCTCATGAGAAACACAAACATACCGAATCGAATCAGCCAATAACTCTCGATGAGCAAATGGACAAAAATTATGTGCCACAACTACTTCCTCAATCCACTTCTTGGTTATATTTTTCCGTTTTGTATCAGTCATCGACGATTTATTGATCACAATAAGAACTTGAATATAGCAACAAGAGAAATGATGACCAATAGGACTATCCTAAAAAAATATATAAGTTTATTTTTTTTGGATATAGAATGGAAATTAACTGGAGCGAATGATAGTTTTTCATCTATCTGCCAATCAGTCTGGTTTTCATGCAAAATTTCTTTCATCAAATATTTGTCACGTCCATCAAAAGATAAATCATTCGTCTGTATGATTGTTACCATATCTTTCAATGTTAAACTGTGTTCTAGAAAAACCTTTCGTACTTCGTCATTATCAGAAAAAAAATATTTTCGCTCTGCAAACAATTGATCAAACTTACTTAAAAATTCTTCTGGCACAAATAATGCATACTCATACACTGGGGGTAATGAAAAACCTTTGATCATCTTAAACACGATCTCATCAGAATCTGCTGAAGCCTTAATATGATATGGCCATCCAGATTGTTCTACCAAGCGTTTACATTCCTCCAAATAAGAGGACTCTAAGGCTTTGTAAAATGTATATGAATATGTCTTTTCCAATGTCGTTCTACATAAATATTTACGATTTCTAGCTATTTCATCGTACAACTAGATATCAGCAATATAATAATTTTTGTATTTTTGAAGCAAAGATTTGACATATCATGGTCGTACAACAACTATATACAAAGTGTTTAGCACAGGGTGCTTATTATATTGAGTCAAATGGGGAAGCAATCATTATTGATCCACTTCGTGAAACCCAACCATATCTGGACCTTTTGGAACAGAACCAGACCAAACTGGTTTATATTCTTGAAACACATTTTCATGCAGATTTTGTATCGGGCCATATCGATCTGGCTCACAAAACAGGAGCTCGAATTGTTTATGGTCCGAATGCGAATTGCAAGTTTGACCATCTGTCTGCCATGGATGGTGACCAGTTACAAATTGGTGATCTTATGATTCAGGTACTTCATACGCCTGGACATACATTAGAATCATGCTGTTTTTTATTACATGATAAAGACGGAGATCCTACTGCCTTATTTACAGGCGACACGCTATTCATAGGTGATGTTGGAAGACCTGATCTAGCCATCAAGTCAGATCTAAGCAAACGTGATCTTGCATCAATGATGTTTGATTCGCTTCGGAACAAAATCATTCCATTACCGGATCATATCACTGTATACCCCGCACATGGAGCGGGTTCAGCATGTGGAAAAAATATGAGTAAGGAAACATTTGATAGTTTGGGTAATCAAAAAGTTTCGAATTATGCGTTAGATCCTAAACTAGAACGAGAGCAATTCATTGATCTGGTCCTAGATGGTTTACAAGAGGCGCCCTCCTATTTTTCCTTTAATGCACAAATGAATAAAAATGGATACAACCGTTTTGATGATGTTATTGAAAAAGGCTCTAAAGCTCTATCTAAGAATGAATACAAACGTTATCTACAACAATATCCAAACCTGATTACATTAGATACACGAGATCCACAGGTTTTTAAAAATGGGTATGTAAAAGGTAGTCTTAGTATAGGTATAAATGGTGGTTTTGCTCCATGGGTTGGGGCTATTCTTGGAGATGTTTCCCTTCCTATTGTTTTCATAGCCCCAAAAGGTCGTGAAAAAGAGGTTTCTATGCGCCTGGCACGAGTAGGATTTGATCATCAATTAGGCTATTTACCTTTAGAAATATACAAAGCTGATACTGCATTAGATCAAGTCGAATCGCAAGCTGCATCTATATTGGTTGATAAACAATACAATGATTCCTATCAGATTATTGATATTCGCAAACCCGCTGAGTACCATCGACAACATTTAACAGGTGCGATCAATATCCCACTCTCTCAACTACAAGATCGCATGAGTGAGATCGACACCACTAAAACCAGTATCATTCATTGTCAGGGAGGATATCGCTCCATGATTGCTGCCTCTTTGCTCAAAAAATCGAATATTGACATGTTCATTGAGATCAAAGGTGGATTCAACGACATCAGCAGTGTTCCAGGTTTGGATTTTACACAAAAGGAGTGTTCGTCCGGTAAATAACTATATTTTTTTATATATAAGTGTAACGATTTTCTTG
>CAXQBA010000219.1:0-9172 GCA_964221885.1 Luminiphilus sp.
CCAATTTGAAGTCTGTATTCAATGGTAGCTGCATTCTGGGACGCAGTGATTTCTATCGTCTGTTCGTTCACTGCAGTTTGAGAAACCTCCTCCTGACGATCAACACGTTTTAGTGGAGCACCTCCCCTAGCTGCCATGTTATTTGGAATATACTGACCCGGTGGATAGATCATCTTCGCACTCGATGCAATTCGATCTCCAATCGTTTCCATAGGTAATGTAACCGTTCTTACAAATGCATCTGGGTAGATGGATCTCACTTCTGCTAAGGAGCGTTCGACATGTGATTTATCCATATAATAACCTACTTTATAGACATTCACATCATCTTTTTGATCAATAATTAAATTGCCAAAACGCTTAAGTTCGATCAGTTGATCATCTGATAACTGATGGACTGCAATTGCTTGAATAACAAATGCATCCGTACCAGTTGTTTCATCTTTTTTGTCCTTGATTTCAGGATTTGAGGAACGATCCTCTGTCGGACGTTCGATCAATTCCTGATTATTCGGCGTATGATGGCCAACAGACATTTCTCGCTCAATGTCTATTTTAGGCTCTTGTACTGCTACTTTTGACAATTCCATTTGTCGAGTTCCCAAGATCGTACGACGACCATCTTCTTCAATATTAATATCGAACTGAAGATTCGAATATCCTGTTTTGGAAATAATGATTTGATACTGGTTATCAGAAGTTAACAATGCAGAATATTCTCCATACTGATTCGTAGGATTTTTCAATCGAAACTCCTCATTCGTAGTGATATTTTTGACGTAAACATACGCTCCCTCTATGTACGAATCTGTTTCAGCATCCTGAATAGCACCAATAAACATATCAGATGACTTTTCAGATACTTTTGATGTATTTACAATCTTCTGAACTTGAGTTTCATCAGTTTGTGCTGTAACGACTACTGGCTTCACAGACTCTTGAGACACCTCATCCAATGTTTTATTCAAAACAGCTAAAGAATCAGAAACAGAAAATATAATGGAAGTAGGTGTTGCTTTGAAAATATCCAAGTTGCCATTGCGGTCACTTGAAAATAATCCCATTTGATGTTTATCGCTATATACAAAATACAACTCATCAGAACCTGTATTCAATCCCGGCCCAAGGTTTTTCACATTGCTCCAAGTTCCATTTATTTTTCGAGAAATGAACACATCAAAACCGCCATAACCAGAAAGGAAGTCAGAAGAGAAGTACAGATTTCCATCGCCATCCATAAATGGACAGATTTCATCTCCTGAAGAATTTACCTTATCACCAAGATGTACGGGCTCATTCCAAGTGCCATCTACATTTTTATCTGCACGGTACAGGTCAAAGCCACCTAAGCTATTAGGTAGCCCCTCCGCTGCAAACAATACAGCATTTCCGTTTTCAATGAAACATGGAAATGATGCAGAAACACCAGCTATGATCCACGGTAATTTGATTCCGGGCATAAAATCGGCAATATTTTTTAATGAATGTTCCTCCATGGACATTGAAGACAAAGCAGCTCCACGTATGTGTCGAACTCCGTTTGAATATGTATTGTACGTAGAAATAGCCAAGTCTTTAGTTGGATGAATCGTGAAAGGCGCAACATTATTCGTTGGCAAAAACATATCTCCACCTTTGACAATACGTAATTTCTCCAATCCACCATTTGAGGTGATGTCGGTCCTAAAAAGAAAATTCTGTATGCACGGATCTGAAAAACCACCTGGCAAATTGGTATGCATGATCTTTCGAGAAGATGTAAAAAGAACATCATCTTTATAGAAGACAGGTGCATAATCATCATACTTAGGTGAATTGATGGAAGCTGATTCTATCTCATAATAAGATATAGCTTTCTCAACAGCAAATTCACATGAGCGAATAGACTGTTGAGCAATTTCGACGTTGTATGGCTCAAACTGCTGAAAGGCAGATTTCGCTTCTTCATACATTCCTACCGATTTATAAGTTGTTCCAAGCCAAAAATGAACGATAGGATCCACATTAGCTTGTTTGATGGCATGCTGGTAACTTTTGATTGCCATCTTTAATTGATTGGTATATCGGTAACAATGGCCGATACGTGTGAGCAATTCGCTCGAATTTGATTGTTCTTTCAAGGCTTCCTTGTAATAAGGAATGGCTTTGTGGAAGTCCCTAGAATTATAGGCTGCATTACCGTTATCTTCGGCACTTTGGCCATAAACAGACGTAATAAGACAAACTAAGGTCAGTAAAATGATTAATCTAGACATGTGTAACTTTTTTCGTTTGTAATAACCGCAAAAAGGATTTTTCTACTACAATATTACAATGAACATTACACAAGTTCCACTTTGAATAAACAGTCTTATTATTTGATCATTTGTTTATGAAATTCGGTCGATTGACTGATTATTCGGTCATAAAAAAAGGAAGTCTACCCCTATTGAATAGATTAGTGGTCACCAAATACTAATTATACACCCGTTTTTTCTTGAAAAAGTGCCACGTTTACTCAATATAGTGACCATGTAAAATGGAATTCTACCTATCTAATTTGGGTGTGTTAGATTATCATTCGGTTATGGAAAAAAAACGATCACCTACAAAATCTGATGTAAGGTCTCAATAACCTGATCTACTTCCGTTTTTGTATTGAAATGAGAAAACGAGAATCGAACAGATTGATATTGATCTTCCACCCCAATATGACCTAGAACCCTGGATTGACCAACTGCCCCTGAATTACAGGCTGAACCTCCAGAGGCACTGATCCCTTTCAGATCTAATTTGAATAATAACATACCAACATCACAGTTGGTCTTAAATCCAACACTCAATACAGTAAATAGATACGTCCCTTCAGCATCTCCATTGAATATAACATCAAGTTTTTTTGAGGCGCGAAGTTGATCCATAAAGTATTGTCGTAAGGCTAGGATCTGATCTTTCCGTTCGTCAATATGTTTGATCGCATCTTCCAGTGCCAATCCGATACCTACCACACTAGCCACATTTTCAGTCCCAGACCGCATCTTTCGTTCTTGTCCTCCACCATCGATCAGTGGATTGATCTGAATATCTTTATTGATGTATAAAAAGCCAACACCTTTAGGTCCATGTAGTTTGTGACCCGAACCTGACAAAAATGTAACATAAAAAGAATCCACCATGATCGGAATATGACCAATCGTCTGGACAGTGTCTGTATGAAAATAGGCACCGTATGTCTTGCAAAGTGTACCGATCTTTTCGATATCATTCAAGGTGCCGATCTCATTATTACCATGCATAAGTGTCACCAATGTAGGTTGATCATCATTGCCTAGTAATTGTTCTAAATGATTCAGGTCTGCTCGCCCGCTTGAATCAATATTCACATAGCATATCTCGATTTCTTTGTCGGATTGAAATCGTTTAGTGGCATTGTAAACACACGAGTGCTCGATGGGACTTGAGATAATTCTTGTGACACCCAGATCCCATACAGCACATTTTATCGCCATATTATTGGCTTCAGTACCACCAGATGTAAAGACGATTTCAGCGTTGCTTGCTCCAATTGATTTAGCTACCTGACGTCGAGCACATTCTATTGCAGCCCTAGCAGTTCGACCTTCTTGATGCGTAGATGATGGATTTCCGTAATTCCCTTTCAAGTAGGGGACCATTCCTTGAAAAACATGGTCACTTATAGGTGTTGTTGCAGCATTGTCAAAATAAATTCTCATGTTATCAAGTTTTATTGGTTTATCAATCAACAATCCTCCCCTTTCAAAATGGACCGCATATCCATCTTGATCTTATTGGCTAGTGTTTCGGCTGTTTGTTGCGACATACTCTCAGCATAGATCCGTATGATCGGTTCTGTATTACTTTTTCGTAGATGAACCCAATTCTCATCGATATAGATTTTTAACCCATCTTCTGTATTTCGTTCAAAGGACTGGTATTTATTATCTAAACCATCCAATAACTGGTCAATATTGATATCATCGGTAAGTTGTATCTTGTCCTTAATAATAACATAATTCGGATACTGATTCCGAATCTGAGTCGCTTTTTTTCCGCTTTTTGCCATAAAACAAAGGAAAAATGCGACACCTACCATCGCATCTCTACCGTAATGTAATTTAGGAAAAATAACACCCCCATTACCCTCACCACCAATTACGGCATTGGTCTCTTTCATCTTATGCACTACATTCACTTCACCAACAGCAGAAGCATGATAGGTCCCGCCATGTTTTTCGGTGATATCACGTAATGCTTGGGTGGACGATAAATTAGATACCGTGTTACCTTTCTGATAGGAAAGGATATAATCTGCAACTGCAACAAGGGTATACTCTTCACCAAATACAGAACCATCTTCAGATACAAACGCAAGTCGATCTACATCTGGGTCTACAGCCACCCCGAGGTCAGCTTTATGGTATACGACTTGTTCCGATAAATGGGACAAATGAACGGGTAATGGTTCGGGGTTATGAGCAAATCGTCCATTGATCTCCTCATTGATCGGAATCACTTCACAACCCATTTGCTCTAGTAAAGGCACAATGGATAACATTCCTGTTGAATTGATACAATCGACAACCACCTTATATCCTTTTTCTACAACAAGTTCTGAATCCACTTCCTCTAGCGCAAAGATCGCATCTATATGTTTTTGTATGTGACCAACCGAATATTTATAAGAACCTAATTGTTCAACATCCGCATAAGTAATTTCACCACCCTTGGCAAGTTGAATGATCGTAGCTCCAACCTCGGCTGAAATAAATTCGCCTTTTTCATTTAATAGCTTTAGCGCATTCCACTCTTTTGGATTGTGACTGGCTGAGATAACGATTCCACCATCAGCCTGCTCACTTACCACAGCCATCTCAACGGTTGGTGTCGTAGATAAGCCAATATTTATAACATCTACGCCCATCATCTGCAGCGTTGCACATATAACAGATGATACGATTTCACCAGAGATTCTGGCATCACGGCCAACCACTACCTTTGGACTGGTATTTTTTCCCAATATCCATTGAGCATATGCTGAGGCACTTTCTACAATATCATGTGCTGTTAAATTTTGCCCTGCTTTACCTCCTATGGTACCTCGGGTTCCTGAAATAGATTTGATTAAAGCCAACGAGTTAGTATTTTATTCAAAATGAGTTACGAAATCTGCCCAAAAATAATTTTTTTATTTTTGTTTGTAATTATCTTTGGCATTAAATTACATATCACTGATACAATTTTGCAGATTTACACGTTACACTAACATGAGTTTTACAAAGAATCAAATCACGGGCCTTGCATTGATCGGCTTGATTATTTTTGCAGGAATAAGTTGTGAAAAGTTAGTGGAGTCACCACAAGATCTATCGTTAAGTTATTATCCCTTAAAATTAGGAGGCTATAAAATCTATCAAGTTGATTCCGTTGTATACGATGAATATAATTGTCTAGTTGATACGGTCAATTATCAACTGAAAGAAATCTATACAGATACGATTTATGATGGTGAAGGTGCATTATCCTATCGAATTGAACGACTCAAAAGTGTAGATACCGGAGCTACTTGGAATCTTCAATCGGTTTGGTTTGAAAAATATGCTGATTATCAGATTCAGCGTGTTCAGGATAATCAACGATTTATCCTATTTACCTTTCCCGCCAAAATGAATCGTAAATGGGATGGTTTGGTATATATCCGTAAAGATACATTGATATCACTTCGTGGAGGGTCTATCGATATGTTTAAAGATTGGGATGATTTTGAAATGATGGAGATCGATGAGCCATATGCTGACTACACAAATCTCATTACATATGACTCAACTATTTTGATTATTCAAGCAGATAAGATCAATAATATCGAACGTAGATACAGTATTGAACGATATGCCAAAAATATTGGATTAATCTTCAAGGAGCAACTTATACTGGATACCCAATGTCGATTAGATCAATTTGGAAATAAAACCTGTTCAGATGTGGGGGACCTATCTCAGTGTTTATTTAAGACCTGGGAGGAAAAAGCAGAAAAGGGCTTTATTGTAAAACAAGTTTTGATCGAACATAATTATTAAAATTATTTTATATTAGTGGTTCACATTAATTAGCGAAGAATGGCAAGAAGAGAATTTAAACCACATGTTGGTAGTCACGAAAAAAAGTTAAGCAAAAAAGAACGTAGAGAGCAGATGGCCAACGCGCCCAGACAAGAAGTTGTACCCACGCAAGAAGATACGGTTCAGATCAAAAACTTAGCCTTGTATTCTATTATTGGAATTGGGATTCTTTTATTTATAATGTATCGGGTATTTATCAATAGTATCTGATCAAGCTTCTCCTTCAGTAAACAATCGTTGCAGCTCATCTAATTTTTGCATACACTCCAAGGGTGTCATGCGGTTGATATCGAGTTCCAAAAATGCCTCTTTGATAGCATCTAGAATGGGATCTCGCTGAGCTCCAAACATTGTTAATTGTACTGGAGCCTCTACCGTACTTAATTTCTTTTCAATAGATCCACCCAAGGTCTCATCCATCTTAGCTTGTTCAAGCTGTTGTAAAATCTCAGAAGCTCGCTGTAATACTTGACTTGGCATACCAGCTAATCGAGCGACATGAATTCCAAAACTATGGGCTTTACCTCCTCGTTCTAATTTTCTTAGAAAAATGATCTTTTGATTGAACTCACGCGTTGACACATGAAAATTCTTGATTCGATCAAATAGATTTTCTAAAAGATTTAGTTCATGATAATGTGTTGCGAATAAAGTCTTGGGTCTTGCTTTATCATTATTATGAAGAAATTCTCCAATCGCCCATGCAATCGAAATACCATCAAAGGTACTTGTACCACGTCCAATCTCATCAAGTAAAATCAACGAACGATCTGTCATATTATTTAATATACTGGCTGTTTCATTCATCTCAACCATAAATGTTGATTCACCCGATGAAATATTATCCGATGCTCCAACACGAGTAAATATCTTATCCACCCAACCGATCTTTGCTTCAGTAGCTGGTACAAAACATCCTATCTGAGCTAACAAGCATATCAATGCTGTCTGACGAAGGATCGCTGACTTACCTGACATATTCGGTCCGGTGATCATAATGATCTGTTGATCATCATTACTCAGGTAAATATCATTGGGTATGTAGGACTCACTAGCTGAAAGCTGAGTTTCTATGACTGGATGTCGTCCAGCTTTTATGGATATCTCCGTAGAATCGTTGATATAAGGTCGACAGTAATGACGATCAATGACCAATTGAGCAAACCCATTCAAACAGTCCAGTTTAGCTAGACAGGCTGCATTTTGCTGAATATTGGCTATATACGAGTTGATCTCAAAGACCAGATCCATGAATAATTGTTGTTCAAGAATCACAATACGCTCCTCAGCCTGTAATATCTTTGTCTCAAGATCTTTAAGATCTTGAGAAATATATCGCTCAGCATTTGTCAAAGTTTGTTTTCGTACCCAATGGTCCGGCACCAAGCCCTTATCCTTATGCTTATTGGTAACCTCAAAGTAATAGCCGAAGACATTATTGAAACCGACCTTTAGATTATCGATCCCAGTTTTTTCGATCTCCTTCATCTGAACTTCTAGAAGAACATCTTTACTATTTTTAATAAGTCGTCTTAATTCATCCACCTCATCATTGAATCCATCTCTAATTAATTGTCCTCGATCTGTTTTAACAGAAACTTCGTCAAGTAAGGTAGTTTGAATTTTTTCAATCAAGGGATCACAAGGATCGAGTAACTCAGCTTGCTGCATCAACAGATCATTTTTTGATTTTGCAAACATTGATTTTACAAGACCACAGGTCTGAAGCGAATGATGTAGATGTTTTACTTCCCTCGGGTTGATCTTACCCATTGGCACTTTGGTGATCAATCGTTCTAGATCGCCAATCTGAGAAAAATGCGTCGTCAGATCCTCGCGCATGGGTGTTTGATCAGATAAAAAACGTACAATATCCAGACGTTCGTTGATCGCATCTATGGATTTGAGTGGATTCACTAACCATTTTTTGAGAAGTCGCCCTCCCATTGCTGTTATCGTCCGATCAATCACATCCAACAATGAAACACCAGATGGGTGATTCGAAAATAAAAGCTCTAAATTTCGAATCGTAAACTTATCCATCCAGACAAATTGATCAGCCTCTAGACGAGAAATAGAACGGATGTGTTGTAAATTCTTATTTTCGGTGGTACCTAGGTAATGTAAAGCAGCACCAGCTGCTACATAACAAGCTTTAGATTCATCAATACCATAACCTTTAAGTGAATTAACCTGAAAGTGCTCCGTTAATTTTTCATAGCAATACGTATCCTGAAAGATCCAATCATCTAAGGGATACATATAGAATGAATCCGCCCAAAGGGACTCGATCTCCTTCTTGAGACCACGTTGGTAAATTACTTCTGCAGGCTGATACGATTGCATTAGATTATCAATGTAGGATACCTGACCTTCAGTAACATAGAATTCTCCTGTTGAAATATCCAATAACGACAACCCAAATCGTTGATGACTCTGTTTGTGAATCGCAGCCAAGAAGTTATTTTTTTTATAATCAAGGATCGTTTCATTCAATGTCACCCCAGGTGTGACAACTTCTGTGACACCTCGTTTGACTATTTTTTTTAATTTACTAGGTTTTTCAAGTTGATCACAAACTGCGACGCGCAAGCCACTTTGTACCAATTTTGGTAAGTATGTGGGCATACTATGATGAGGAAAACCAGCTAATTCGATCTTTGATGAACCATTATTACGAGCTGTCAATGTAATACCAAGCACCTCAGATGCCTTGATCGCATCCTTTCCAAATGTTTCATAAAAATCGCCCACCCGAAACAATAAAATAGCATCTGGATGTTGACTTTTAATGGCATTATATTGTGCCATCAATGGTGTTTCTTTCACTTTTTTCATCCTACAGAATTGCTTACAAAGATAGTATAATCCAACTACTTAAAAGAATAGAATTCTCGTAATTATTTTAGGTGTTTTGGGATTTTATCTGATAACGTCAGAAATCAAACTGCACTTTTTTAGAGTATGTATCAAAAGATCCATTCAAATGTTCCCGATAAAACCTTCATAATGAAGGTTTTATCCGAACATTTGAGGTACTCGTTCTCGCTTTGCAA
>CAXQBA010000220.1:0-7200 GCA_964221885.1 Luminiphilus sp.
TCCAAAGTGATCTTTTTGAATTCGTATGAAATTTCTTCTGCGGTAGTATTCTTTAATGTTTTGTGAATTCAAATCTTGTTGAATGCTTCCCTCGTTTCTATGAATTAGATGAGACTTGGCACATATATAACTAGGGATACCCTCTTTGTCCAATCGTAAGCAATAATCGGTTTCTTCACCGTACATGAAAAAGTCGGTTTTCATGAATCCATGTTGTTCAATTATCTTCATGGGAATTAAAATCGATGATCCCTCAAGAGATTGAACACGATATTGATCTGGATGTTGTTCGATAAGTTCACTGATCGGTTTTCCTTTCCATTCATTGTAATGGAATTTAGTATCATTTGGTCTCCAAGAACTTCCGCCAAAGTCAATAGCATTTGCTTCGGAAAGTGTAACAGATCCAAATAACGCGACATCATTCAACTTTTTACTTACATTGATAAGTTCTGAAAGAGTGTTTTCAAATAGTTGGACATCGGAATTCAAAACCCAGAAATAATCTACATGCATTGTTTTCGCACCCTGAAGATTCATCAGATGCCCAGCAGCATAACCGCTATTCGAATCAGCTTGAGTAAGATTAATCCACTTTGGAAGTTGATTGCTTAGTTGTTCAAATGAGTTATTGGGTGAATCATTGTCCACGACTCCAATTACAAGCTCATAATCCTGTTGATCGAATTTTATAAGCTGTTGTACAACATTTAAAGTGTCTCGCCAATTCGACCAGTTTACTAGTGATATAAATACTTTTCCTTTCAATTTAATCATGAACGAATCATGAAATTAACAATTCTCTTTTTGGATGCAGCTTTAACCAAGGAGAATTGGAGTAGCAACAAGTATTTTTTGTTGCCTAACTCCTTCAAATTTTTTTCAATCAAATTGAAAAGTTGGAAAGTAATTTTGTCCTCTTCCTTTAATAAACGGTTCCACTGATCCCCTTTATGCGGAATTTGGATTTTTTCGTATTCATTTTTAATTTCTAGACAATTCCATAAGTTCTTTTTAAACTCCTCACTATTATGGATAGATTGCAATTTCTGCTTACTTACATCTATAACTAAACTTGGCTGAATTAATAATCTTGATATTTCATTCAAGTATTCTCTTTCGCTCAATTGGGGCGAAAACTGTTCTCCGATTCCGTCATCCTTTGAAAGATCAAATAGTGGTAAGGGGTTATACGGTATAATCGGCAGTGCTCCATACCAACAAGTCTCTAAAAGTGCCGTATATGAACCCATTGGTATTGGATCAATCGCTAAATCTGCATATGCTTGTATTTCAGATGGATCTTCAATAACTCCCAAGAAATGAAAGCGGGGATGATGAAATTGATCTAAACCGTATTCAACGAGTTTTTCTTTTGTGACTCCAATAATAGCTACCTGCAGATCCATATTTTCGGAAAGTGCTTTGTGCATCGTACGAAAGAAATTGTATTCACCTGAAGGAACTAGTTTGTGCATACCTGCAATGCATAGTCCTAGCTTAAGCTTGGGATCTAAACCGAATTTTTTAAAAACATCCGCTTTTGATCTTAAGATCTCACGCTTAATAATTGGTAAGGGCAGAACAGCATTACGGGAGCATCTTCTCCAATGATAGGATATTCGAGCTGCTTCTTCTCTGATATTGATCACCACAGGACTCAATTCAAATCCAAATGAATACGTATGATCTGAATGGTTAAAGAGAAAAATTGGGTACTTATTTTTTAAAGCTGGAAGCGAAATACTCGGGATAATGTCATTCGGATGATGATGAAGCATAATTTTACCACCCAAGACAGACACAGTTACTAATAACTGTTCGGCTTTGTTGTCTGTTGATCCGTCAAGATGCGTGATTGTTCCTTTCTTCTCCTTAATCAGTGTGTAAATATTTTCCCTGGGTTGTGTTTCGCACTGATCGGTGACGATGAGGTGATGGACATGTTCATCATCTAATTGAATAAGATTCTCGAGAAAGCGTGAATGTCCTCCGATCTCAAAGGTTTTGGAAATGATATGGATCAAGATCTTTTCGTCAAGAGGCTTAGTTTCACTAGTATTATTGAAGCGTCGATTGCTATAGTCTGAAAGGAAGGATTCGATCTCAGGTTCTCTAAAATGCCCGGTGTAGTTTTGCATAGCAAAAGTTCCGAATGCCTTGGCTATATTTAATTTCGCTTCATCAGACTTCACAGAACGAAATAACTTCAAATACAGCTTTCGGATCTTCGCTTGAAATGGATTGGCTTTAGGAGGAGAACTCATTACAACTGCGAATAACGTGTTCAACTTCCTCATCTGTCATCAACGGACTGGTCGGTAAGCTGACAATACACTTATGGATCTTTTCTGTTAGCGGTAGTCTCAGGTGAGCCAATTCTTTCAATCCTTCCTGCTGATGCGGAGGAATAGGGTAGTGGATCAGTGTTTGAATACCTTCAGCATCTAAGTATTTTTGGAAGGCGACGCGATCATTTACTTCAACGGTAAACAAATGCCACACATGGCTCTTTCGATTAGTTGGCAATTGAGGCAGTTGGATCAATGGATTGTTGATCTCTCTAATATAACTTTCAGCAATCGAACAGCGCTTTTCATTGTCTGTATCGAGTCGTTCAAGTTTCACGGCAAGTGCTGCGGCCTGTAAGGTATCCAGACGACTGTTTACGCCTGATAGCCTATGAACGTACTTTTCAGAAGATCCGTAATTACCTAATTTTCGGATGGTCTGAGCCAATTGTTGGTCATTCGTAGTTATTGCACCACCGTCTCCTAAAGCCCCGAGGTTTTTTCCGGGGTAAAAACTAAAGCCCGCTGCTATACCAATATTTCCTGAGCGTTTTCCGTCTTTAGTTTCTGCTCCGTGTGCCTGAGCAGCATCCTCAATGAGTAAAAGGTTATTTGTGCTGCAAAATTCGACGAGTTCATTCGCTTCAGAGATCTGTCCGTACAAGTGCACCATCATGACTGCTTTGGTATGGTCCGTAAGCTTCTCGTTCAAATTAACAACCGTGAGGTTGTAAGTATTCGGGTCCGGTTCACAAAGAACAGGTATCAGACGTGCTTGTTTGATGGCCAGAATAGAAGCAATAAATGTATTTGCCGGAACAAGGATCTCGTCTCCCTCTTTTAGTTTACCCTGTACTTTCAGCCCTTCCAGGATAAGAACCAGAGCATCCAGTCCGTTACCTACACCAATGCAATGCTCCGTTCCACAAAACTCAGCAAATGCGTTCTCAAAACGTTGTACCTCAGGTCCACCGATGTACCATCCGGATTCGGTAACACGTTGAATAGCATTATTGAGATCCGGTTGAAAGGATTCATTTAGAGCTTTTATGTCCAGAAAAGAAATCACGATCCGTTATTAGTCGTTAATCGAATTACATTCGTGTTTTGTTCTAAAAATAACACTTCATCGTCAGAATAGATCTTTAATTTCTCATTTTCAACTTCAAGAGGATCGGATTGGAGAATCGCTGCATGCGTGATCTCATGTATCGTTCCATTTAGTTCTATTCTTGGATATCCATAATACTGTAATCGATTTATCTTCTTAACCAAAGTATTGAAAGGCTGATTGATATCGAGCAAGAGATATTTGGGATCAAATTTTGGCAAATAGTTTCCTTCTTCATTCGTTGTATCAACAACAATAGACAATGATTGAGGATAGGATTCTAGAAAGTTACATAATTGAATACCTGCTTCACGATAGAGCTTTTTGTGCAATTCGAATCCATCCATAACATCCGAAAAACTAACAACCTGCCTTGAAAACAACTTACCTTCATCAATAGACTCAGTCATTTCATGTATGCTAATTCCAAACGAATCTGAGTTGTTCAATATATTCCAAAATACAGTGTGTGCCCCTTTTTCGCTTGGAAGAGTACCCATGTGTACATTGATGAATTTTGACGTTTCAAGTATTTTTTGTTTTAAGATTTTACCGAGGCTAGCTACAATGATCATCTCGGGTTTGAATCTTCCGATAAAAGAAATTGTTTCTTCATCGTTGATGTTCGATTTTATATAGGGGATACCGTTTGAAACGCAAAGATTTTCAGTGAGGTTTGGAAAATTGCTTTCATAATCCGTTTTTTCAATGATCACTGCCGTTGGTTGAATTCCGGCTTTGATCAATTGATCCAGGACTGTGGAAGTTAGAAGACCACCACGTCCCATAAGGATGAAACTTTTTATGATCTCCATTCCAGAACGAATTTAGGGGTTACTTGACATCCAATGTTTTCTTTAAAGTTGCACAAACCAACGTTTGGAATTCCTTTTTCAGTAGAAGGGCCTATGTCCAGATATTCTTTTCTGCCAGAATAATATTTAAATAACTCGAATGCTAAAAAGTTCATGGAACGATTGCTTCTGAACTCATGAAGGTCTCCCCAGTATATAACTTGCACAATATTCTGAGTAGAATGAAACATGATAGCCGAAGCATTTATGTTGCCAAATTTATCCTTTACCAAGTAATAATCAACTTGAATTATTTCGCTTGTGGCCTCCAGGTCCTGAAATGATAAATGAAGTGGATATCCATTCTCTCTTTTATTTCGGGCAATTGTATCGTAAGCAAGTTGTTTTTCTTGAACAGTGCTGCAAATGATAAATTCCAATTCATTCTTTTGGGCGATCTTAAGATCTCTACGCGCATCTGAACTTAAGCGATCCGTATAACCATCTCCAAATGAGTTTAAATCGAAGAAATGATTTAATTCAACACTGGAGATCGTGAAGCCTGCTCTGGTTAAAGCGCTCAATTGTTTTGTGGAACTGCTTTCAGTATATATTTCAGGAGGAAGAGTAATGCGAACTGAGTTTATTTTGTTTTGCTTAATGAATGCTAAAAGTCCTTTTACGGAATCATCAAAATGTTCTATTGATAAGCTTGACCTTGTTAGGCAAAAACCTCCAAATGGAGAAGAGAAAGGCGAGTAGGCAACATTGTCACGAATTCCCAAACAAATTCCAATTCTTGTTTTGTTATTCTTTTCAAATCCTAAAAAAAACAGATCATCAACTTTTTGACGGTTTAGTTCATTGAAAGATCTTGAATTGAACCTATGGTTGTTTTTCTCAAAATAGTGATTGAATTCTCCCTGAGATAATATCTTTACTTCTACTTTCTCCATTCCAGAAACTCGTCGTAATCCCTAATGTAATCATCTTCGTTGTACTCCTCTGACGCGAGACACAATAAAATAGCATTATTCTTAAAAACGATGTCTCTCCAAAAGCCTGAAGGAATGTATAAGCACTGATTTGGGTTGCTGAGGTGAAATGTTTCTCTGTAAGATTCGCCTGTGCTAATTTTAATTTCCAAGTTGCCATTTACAGCGATAATGATCTGTTCCAGGTTTTTATGAGCATGACCTCCCCTTTGTATATTGTCCGGAGTTTGATACGTATAGTATACGCGCTTAATGTCAAAAGCTTTTGCAGAATTTTCGAGAACTGAGATATAACCAATATCCTCATTACCTATTTTGCTTAATTCAATTATCCTAGGCTTATTCATCAATCTCATTAATTAATTCTTGAAATTTCCGCCATTGATTTTCTTTAGAGTAAAAATCTTTGATCATTTTATTTCCTTCTTCGGCAATGGCCTCTCTTTCCTCGTCATGTGAAAGAAAATATTCTATTTTATCCGTCAAATCATTAAGATCTTTATAAGTTTCAAAATGCACTCCTGATTCCATGTGTTCAGGGTAAGTTCCTTCATCAGACAACATGAATGTGCCAACTCCCAAAGTTTCAAAAATACGATTGTTAAATTTATAATTACCAAATTCGTTTATCCCTCCACTTATGTTGAACACAATTTTGGAAGAGGAGATTAATTCGTAAATGTCTTTACCAAATACTGGAGGAGAAAAATGCTTGCTGATTCTTTTTGGGGGATCAAACTTTTGTAAAAAGGGAAGTTTCCACAAGAAGCGTCTGTTGATTAATGGTGTTTTGGTTTCTTTGAACATTAAACAAAACTTAAAAGAAAGTTTCTTTTTTAAGCAAAAGTTAATTAAATGATCTAAATATTCTTTTCTTTCCTTAAATAATCCGTTATCATACTGTCCATAAAAAACAAGATCATATTGTTTAGTCTTATTTTTAAAAGAGTCCATAAATGGCTCATATGATGGGTGAAACAAACGAGCATTATCATATTTTTCAATTGCACGTACCGAACTGCTTAAAAGAACATCATAAAATTTGAAATTTAATTTATCGATTGATCCGGCATCTGCATTCCAACAAATAAGTTTTGGACGAAAAGATAATGATTCAAAGAAATCTTTGCCGATGAATTGGGTAGATAAATTGTATATCACGTCTGGCTTTTCTTTTTCAATTTGAAGCTTAAGTATTTCTCTTAAATCAGTCGATTCGTAACCGCTTTCTTTTGCCCATTTTATCTGAAGAACTTCGTAGTCATAAATGGTATAAAAAGATGAATAAGAATCCTTAAAAAATGGTTCAAGAAGATGGCATGTGATATAGCCATCTTTGATAATCAGTTTTATGTGCTCCTGAAACGTAATAGGTTTGTTTTCGAGTCCATATTTCTGCTCGAAATATTTGATATATGGATGGTATTTATGAGTTATCTGAAAAACTTTCATCTGATTATTTTGTCATGGTAGTCATGATTTATTTAAATGGATTTATGTCTACCCATTAAAAATAATAAGACTTGCTTCAATAAGTGCTTTGCTGAGCTCGGTGTTCTGAAGAAACCAAAATTTATTAGGTATAAAAAGTATGCCTTAAGAACAAAAAGTCTGGAGTTTGACCGAAGTGCGTTAATCACGATTTCATTGTACAAATTGGCTAAAGCTTCATCAATATGCTTTCTGAGTTCTATGTTTGCTATTTTTTTAAAGGACTTCAGAAGATAAATATTCGATTTAATATTGTAATGAAGTTTTTCAGGTTTATTCAACATCCTTGAGTATACTCCTTGCCTATGTATTCGATAGCATGCCATTAAATCATTATGGAAATAAAACCTTCCGTGATTGAGTAATAAAAGTGAGAGTGCTCTGTCTCCTGCTTTTGCCTTTTTGAAAAAGGGAGGGAATTCCTTAATTACATTTCTGAACATTAAACCCGCGGTAGGGAAGATCCCTCCGCCAATTTTAATTATTTGTTCTGCACTAACATCGCTATTTTCCTTCCA
>CAXQBA010000221.1:0-3619 GCA_964221885.1 Luminiphilus sp.
AAACGATCAACCTGACGAATATCGGGGAGAATGTGATCGTTATAGATACGATACTTGAAACTGGTGATTACTCAATGCAATTAAGTAATGTGCAAGGTGGACCTATACTATATCTGAGTACGTTCAATGATTTTAATTCCTACAATATTCCGGAGATAGCCCTTACGGGAGGATTCCCTAATGCAAACTCCTACAATTATTTCTTTAAATGGCAGGTGTCCACCACATCATGTGCCACGTCTCGACAATCATTCAATGTCAATGTAGCTAAATTACCTTTTATTCAATTACCTGCAGACACCGCAAGTTGTACGACATCAAGTATAGTTCTAGATCCTCTAGATTCATTGAATACAACTGGGGTTAGTTATACCTGGAGTACAGGTGCTACATCAGACACGCTGTCGGTTAGTAATTCTGGTTATTATAGTGTTACTATTTCCAATGCAGCTCAGTGTAGCAACAGCTTCACATCCTTGGTGCAACTTTTACAAACGCCCACGCAAACTAGTTTTGTTGATACAACATTTTGTGCACCAGATACCTTTTTGATAGGCCAATCCTTATCGGATGGTATCATTGTATGGTATGAGGATGTATTACAATCTGTTACCAAGAACATAACGGCACCTTTAGCTACGTATATTTCAAATACAACCGATTTGTATTATAATCTGGCTCCCAGGTCTCAAACTCGCCTAGGAATGCAAAGTAGTTTGAATGCAGCTAACCCCAATTCGTATTCATCTACAGCTGTTGGTGCATCCTTTGATGTATTTGAGTTTACTGTTTTAGATTCTGTTGCAGTCTACATCGATCAAGCACCTCAAAACGTCTCTCTTTATCTGTTGAATGCAATAGGGGATACATTAGAATCGTATCAAGCAGTGGTTGATAAGGCCTATGAAAAAGTATTCATCCCGATTGATAAAGTTATTGAGCCTGGCCTTGATTATGAATTGGTCTTAAGTGCAGGTAACTTCAATATTCTGAATTATAGAAATGACCAATTGGTGTCTTCGTCATCCGCTGGAATTGCTCAGATCAATACGAATATTTTTGACTACCATCAATTTTTCGACTGGCATTTTTCCTATGCATATCCGCAATGTCAGACAAACTTAGATACGATCCAAGTTGATGTAGCAATACCTGTTGAGTTCGAAGATGTGATTGTTACATGTGATTCAGCTGTACTAACAGCAAATGATCCCAGTATTAATACATTTCTATGGAGTGACGGTAGTACGAATGATACACTTGTGGTCTTTGAGTCTGGCTTTTACAGTGTCACTATTACCGATTTTGGTAATTGTCAACTGACCGATAGTATTGAGGTAATTACGCCATCACCTATTTTTGATGATACATTATCAACCTCCTGTGATTATAACCTGTATACAAATTATGTAGACGATAATGCTGGTTACATCTGGAGTACCGGAGATACTAATGCGATCATCACTGTGACAGGTGTTGGGCAATATAATGTAACGGTCAGTACATCAGATGGATGTACGATCACAGATAGCGTTTACATTTCACAGATCTATCCAGCTCCTCAGCCTAATCTTCCGAGTAGTATCAATGCCTGTTATGCTGATACATTAGATGCTGGATACTTTGGACCAAATGCTACGTATCTTTGGAATACGGGTGATACATCACAGACATTGATCGTTGATCAGCCAGTTACGGCATTTTATCAGGTAACAGTCAGCTTCAGTCCCTATTGTTATGGCTCTGATTTTGCTACTGTCACTATCGATACATTACATAATGCTGCCTTTAATTTCACCATTTCAGGACAGTCACAAGTTGCATTTGATGCCAATATCTCAACGGGAATCAATAATCCGATCTTCAACTGGTATTTTGGTGATGGCGACTCTATTACTGGTTCACAATCTCAATCAAGTCCATTCCATAGTTATGATTCTTTAGGATGTTACGATGTTGTTTTCATTATAGACGATGTATGCGGATCCGACACATTCTTTTATCCGAATATTTTGGGTGTACCCGATAGTATTTGTGACACCACCTCAAATAATAATGATACGACGGGGTTGTATTTGATTGATGGGGATTTGATGTCATACACCATTATTCCAAACCCTGCAAGAGATCAATTTCAAATTGATTTCAAAGCTCAAAGTGATTGGGTCTCCTTCTATATAGTCGATCTGAAAGGTAGACCTGTAAGGGCTTTCCCATATGTTGAATCAGTGAATGAAACATTGAATGTTTCGTGTGGAGATATTCCACAAGGAGTATATGTTATACAAATGATAGACGGCAAGAACATACTTACCAAACGTTTGGTTGTTATACGTTCTTGAAATAATTTTTAAAACTTGATATGGAGAAAAACGTACGTTTTGCGGTGGTTGGAACAGGACATATTGGTCGTCGGCATATTGAAATGATCATGCGTAACCAATTAGCAGAACTGGTCGCTGTTTGTGATATTGATCCAGATCAGGTAAATCCATATCAAGAAACCTGCTCGGTGTACTTCAAATTGACTGAATTACTTGAGAAAGAGCCAGATGTTGATGTGGTTTGTATTTGCACTCCGAATGGATATCATATAGATCAAGCTGTACAGGTCATTCAACATGACAAACATGTGGTTGTGGAAAAGCCAATGGGTCTGTCTAAGGAGTCATGTGAACATCTTATGAATGCAGCATTAGAAAGCAATAAAACAATTTTCTGTGTTATGCAGAACCGATATTCTCCCCCGTCACAATGGGCAAAAAAAATGGTTCAAACAGGATTGGTCGGAGATATTTTTTCTGTGCATGTAAATTGTCTTTGGAATCGTGATGATCGATATTATTTGAATGAGGCGGGTTATCGAAAAGGTTGGAGAGGCACTCTAGATATGGACGGAGGCCCCTTATTTACTCAATTCTCTCATTTTGTTGATGTACTATACTGGATCTTTGGTGATGTAACCAATATTAAAGCACAATTTCAAAATTTCAAACATCGTCATTCAACCGAATTTGAAGATAGTGGTCATGTAATTTTTGAGTTTGTCAATGGAGGAATGGGTAGCATCAACTATACTACGGCTGTTTATGATACTAATATGGAGAGTAGTTTGACGGTTGTAGGTAGTAAAGGATCGTTCAAGATAGGCGGTCAATATATGAACGAGGTTCGTTATTGTCATGTGGAAGATTACGAGCTAGAGAAACTCACTCCAGTGAATCCGGCAAATGATTATGGACTTTACAAAGGGTCTGCTGCTAATCATGGATATGTGATCCAAAATGTCATTGAGGTACTAAATGATCAGCAAACGATCACGACACATGCTTTTGAAGGAATGAAGGTGGTAGAGATCATCGAAAAAATATATCAGCAACGAAAATGAACTATTATAAACATGAAACAGCTATCGTAGACGATGGTGCTCAGATAGGAGATGGCACTAAAATTTGGCATTTTTGTCATGTTATGCCAAATGCTTCCATCGGTGAACACTGTAATTTGGGACAAAATGTTTTTGTAGCAGATAATGTTCGAATTGGCAATAATGTCAAGATTCAGAATAATGTATCGCTTTTTACAGGTGTGATCTGTGAAGATGATGTTTTTCTTGGTC
>CAXQBA010000222.1:0-2815 GCA_964221885.1 Luminiphilus sp.
CGAATCCAAATCGCATCAATTTGTGCGCAACGATAGCACCAAACTTACCAAGCCAATTATCAACCTGATCATCGGCATTCATAAGATTTGACCATAAAGCTTTATCCATATCGTTACTCCACGTGAATAAGTAGGAAAAGAAGGCAATGAATAAGTACAATCCAATCAATAAGAGAAATAACCCGATCAATTTTGGAAAGCGATCATCTTTGAGTGCTTTAACAATCGATAAATTTTGTTTCTTTTTTCTTTTTTTTGCCATGTAGTATCAACCCTTTCTTTTATTCAACGTTCTTTCTCGGTAAATGACATCTAAATATATTATTATTTTTGAAAATACATCAAAGGCGTAGTACTCATTTCAGTCAATTAGGCATTTTATCTACAAAAAGAAATTCTCCTAACTTTTTTATTAGATTTGTGATATGAGAGAACTTGCCTTTTTAAACAAATTTTTCTGGAAATATCGATGGCGATTTGTTATGGGGGTACTCTTTGTAGCCATATCGAATTATTTCCGAGTACTTCAACCTAAAATCATCAGGCAAGCTTTAGATCTTGTTGTCGATGATGTTGCAGCCTACAACTATTTAGATGGTCTAGCCTATGCTGACACGTTTTACGTTAATGTAGCGTATAATCTTTTGTATTTTGGTCTTCTTTGCATCTTGTTTGCTGTTTTAATGGGGTTATTTATGTATTTCATGAGACAAACGTTGATCGTTATGTCACGACTTATAGAATTCGACCTAAAAAATGTTATTTACAGACATTATCAGGCTCTAGGTCTAGATTTCTACAAGCGAAACAATACAGGAGATATGATGGCTCGTATTACCGAAGATGTATCAAAAGTACGTATGTACCTAGGACCCGCAGTTATGTATAGTGTAAATCTTACTGTTTTGTGTGTCATGGTTATATACTCGATGATTCAGGTTAGTCCTACTTTGACTCTATATGCACTCATTCCCTTACCTATTCTGTCCATATCCATTTACTATGTCACAAGTATCATAAACCAAAAAAGTGAACGTATTCAAGCTCAGCTTTCTGTTTTGAACTCCCTGTCACAAGAAGTCTATTCTGGAATTCGAGTTGTTAAATCTTATGTTCAAGAAAAAGCCATGGGGCGTTATTTCGAGGAACAAACGGAAGATTTCAAAGAGAAATCTCTAAGTTTAGCTCGCGTTAATGCATTTTTTGGCCCACTGATGATCATTCTTATTGGGGCAAGTACGATCATCACTCTTTATGTAAGTGGAATATTGATGTTCAATGGTCAAATTTCTGCTGGAAATATCGCTGAATTCATCATCTATATCAACATGTTAACCTGGCCCGTCACATCGATTGGCTGGGTTGCTTCGATCATACAGAGTGCCGCGGCCTCTCAAAAAAGAATCAATGAGTTCTTGAATGAAGATCCAAGCATCATCAATACATCCTCCAACGAAAACTCAACTACACTCCGAGGTGATATTATCTGCAACAATATCACTTTTACATATCCAGATACTGGTATTAAAGCGATCGATTCCTTTTCTTTTCATTTTGAAGCCAAAAAGAAGTATGCGATCGTTGGCAAAACAGGTTCTGGTAAAACAACCTTAGCTGATCTACTGGTTCGCACCTATGATATTCAACAAGGAGACATACAATTTGATGGTTATCCTATTCAATCTCATGATTTAAATTCATTACGACAACAGATTGGTTATGTACCACAAGACGTTTTCCTATTTTCAGATACGATAGCTCGCAATATTGGATTTGCTGATGATACATTAGCTCAATCAACTATTGAAAACATGGCCAAACATACAGCTGTGTATGATGATATCATGTCGTTCAAAGATGGATTTGATACGATCATCGGAGAACGAGGTGTTACACTATCCGGTGGTCAAAAACAACGAATCTCCATTGCTAGAGCTTTGATTAAAGATCCGAACATTATATTACTAGATGATTGTCTATCAGCCGTTGACACCAAAACCGAAGCTAAGATTGTGGGGTATCTCAATGAGGCTTTAGGCGATAAGACCACAATTATTATAACCCATAGGCTGTATTCCTCCCTAAACTTTGACAAAATATTAGTTCTTGATCAAGGAAAACTTGTTGAGGTGGGCACTCATGAAGAATTACTTTCTCAGCATGGTTTGTATTACGAGATTTATGAGAAACAACTTATGGAGGAAGAGAAGGCATAACAATCACTTCTAATCAAATCCATGTTCTTTCAAGTTTGAACCTCATCAATAATCGATATCCTTTGGCTAACAGAAACCAATTGTAGTCAATCAATCGATTACAATGATAGTTTCATACGCTCATGACATATATTATACCCTTTTTCAATGGTCTTTTTGTACGCTTCTGATCTTGGGTCAATGATCGGGTTTGTATGATTAAAATGGATAAAATATATTTTCTTCCGTTGCGATTCATCCAATCGATCAAATCGAGCAAAGCTTTCCTCCATAAAAGGATGCGGAATTTCACTCATATCACGACCAGGTATTTCTCCATTACTGTAAAATGTAGCATCTAATAATGCATAATCAACTTCTTGTATTATTGAATCAATAGGATAAGACCATTTTGACCATTTATCAATATCGGGAATAAAAAGGGCTTTTTTGTTTGGACCAACAATTAAATAACCTACTGTTTCTGAATACTCACCCCGATGAGGAACCAAGAAAGGGGTTACTGTTAATCGATCATTCAATGATAGTGGTTTTTGATCAATTAAAGGCCTAAGTTCGATATTTTGAAGACTGTCCAATAAATGCCATGGACCATTTTC
>CAXQBA010000223.1:0-5843 GCA_964221885.1 Luminiphilus sp.
AATCGTCTCTATTCGTTCGTCCTCTGGTGTGACAATATAATGAACCATAGCCTCTTTAGTGTTTTGCTTTTTACCTAGATATACAAAATAGAGCTTATCCTTATAGTGGGGGTTGAATGGTGTTCAATTACCTAAAAACCCTTCTGTCAGTTTTACTTTATCCTCCTCGTATAGTCAAACCAGTCTATCCTACAAAGAAAAGGAAGATGATGGTCAAATCTCAACTGAATTCTTATTTGAGGACAAACCAAATGATGCTTTCAAACAAAAAATCGATACGTTCCTTGTATCTATCCTTGAGCACTTTCCCTTTTTAACAAAGTATCACTTACATATTTCATCGTTCAACTCCTTTCCTCATTCAGCGGGTATCGCTTCATCGGCATCCAGTATGAGTGCCTTGGCATTATGCCTATGTAGTATGGAACGAGAAATATCGATCACCCTTCCTAGTGAGGATCTTTTTTACAAGAAAGCTTCTTATATCTCAAGATTAGGATCTGGCTCAGCTTGTCGCTCCGTATATCCAAAACTTTGTGCCTGGGGTGCCTTTGATGGTATTGAGCACGCTTCTGATGAATACGGGGTTGACTGTTCAAATATGGTTGATCCGATCTTCCATACCTTTCATGATGATATCATGATCGTCAGCAAGCAGGAGAAAAGTGTTTCCTCAAGAGCAGGTCATGCATTGATGGAGGGAAATCCATTCGCTGATATTCGCTACCAACAAGCGAATTCAAATTTATCCACCCTTATGACAGCCATGAAGGAAGGTGATCTGTCTACCTTCGGACAGATCGTCGAACAGGAAGCCCTTCAATTACATGCTTTGATGATGACATCTAATCCATCATACATCTTAATGGAGGCCAATTCTATAGAAATGATTAAACGCATTCGAACTTGGCGAGAAAAAACAAACCTGCCTCTATACTTTAGCTTGGATGCAGGACCAAATCTGCACCTCTTATATCCCGATCAGAATGCAAAAGAAATCCAAGCCTTCATTGAATCATCACTACTTGAGCTATGCCAGGATAGTAAAATGATCGCGGACAAGGTTGGAGAAGGCCCGATAAAAATCTAGAAATAAACAGCTATGTCAAATCCTACCTTTTACTCTTTGTTCTGAGGAACTAAGATCGATGAATTCTTCTCTGCTTTTTCAGCAATAAGCGTTTTAATTTGTTGTGGCCCTGCTGCTGGAGCAAATCTTTCCTCCGAATATTTTGCGACTGTACCATCGCTATTTAATTCATCCGCTCTATTGGCCGTTACAGACCAACTGAAATTGACATTGGACTTTCCGTCCATTAGTTCTACAACATCAAAACCATTGGATGTTTTATTTGTAACATAAACACCTTTACAATCACCTTCAAGCTGTATAAAAACTCTCAATGGATGGTCCTCGTTAACGGCTATATTCTTTGAAAAGATTGGATCTAATTCTATACTTGCCTTCCCATTGACTAATTTTCCAGATCCATAATCTTGAAATAGGTTTTCTGGAGCTTCAGGGCAACTCAGTAATACCAAATTTCCATCTGTATCTTTAACCGTTGTATTAACGGTTCCGTTACCCTCGATTTTTCTATTTATACCTGTGGATGTTGACATTCCAACGTAAGCATACGACTGACCTCCATTCGTAGAGAAATATCCCCCCGCTCTGTTTACTAATGCAGAGCTTGAAGACCACCCAGCTACACCATATAGATCAGAACTACCACTAAGTCCGGAGCCCGAAGTAAGTGTTGTCAAAGGTGCGGAATTTGATCTGCCAATTAGGCCAGTACCACCAGAAATATCCTGGGCCGAAGCCAAGGCACCCGTTTTAGTTCCGGAAAAAGCACCGCCGCTTCCTCCAGTAAGATAGGTTCCGTTTATGTTATTGCCTGTAGCAAGAAGTCCTGTACCTGATGCATTGATGTTGTTTGTTCTGACACCAAAATATGTTGTTGCATCTGTCGTTGCGAACATTCCGTGATTGGCTGTGGATTGACCATACACGCCAATTCCATTTGAAAGGCCCATTACCCCTCTATTATCCGTAGTGGATGCCCCTTGAGATATCCCGAGTACACCTATCTCCTGACCTGGGATGTCCCAAGTGGTTCCATCATGAGCATTACTTCCTTGAATTCCAAGATACCCTCTTGTTGGGCCAAATACGCCCTCACCTTTTATGGCTTGTGAACCCGCCGCTGTTGCATTTTGAACTACATATGTAATTGCTTCTCCTGAATGAGTACCAATCACATGTAAGCGATTAGCAGGAATAGAGGTTCCTACACCCACATTTTGTGACACTAGCCAATTTGGAAACACTAATAGGGAAAGGGACAAGAATAGCGTATATATTTTTTTCATATCTGTTCGATTTAGTCTATCAAATTACAAAAAAAAGCTTGTAAAGCATCTATCTCATGATACTATCTTCTGCACTTCTAAATATTTTTAAAAAAATTGGCCCCATTATTTATCCAGATCACTGCATTCATTGCAACTCGATTTGTTCAAGTCGAATTTGCTTGACCTGTGAATATCAACTCCGACAACATTATGATCTTCTAACCATGGGAAATCTATTTTATAGTCATTTTTATAATTGCCTCTCCGTTCCATATGCTGCAAGCCTTTATCCCTTTATCAAAGAGGGAGTTTTTCAGTCTATGATCCACGCATTGAAATATCATTCTGATACGGCAGTGGGAACACTATTGGGACAACATATGGGAAAGCATCTTTTAAATCACCTTTCATGTAAGCCCAATGTGATCATTCCAGTGCCCTTGCATCCAAAAAAATTACAAAAGCGAGGATATAATCAATCTGAAGTTTTAGCAGTTGGTATTCAGAATATTACTCAAATCCCTGTAGATACATCATGGCTAATACGAAAAATACATGGTCCTTCCCAAACCAAAAAATCTAAAAAAGAGCGGATTACATCACTAGCGAATTCATTTGAATTACGTGCAGATAAAAAATGTACCTATCAACATATTCTTTTGGTTGATGATGTGATCACAACAGGTTCTACCTTACATGCTTGTATCAATGCCTTGTCCGAACATAAGAACCTAAAGATAAGTGTGCTCGTAGCTGGAATGGGACAATAATTTTTAATTAACATCCTCTATCTTTCAGAATATAAGTATCTTAGAGAACATCCTCAATGACTCCCTAAAAGACAAAAAATGAAACGGATTCTCTTTCTCGGTTTTACACTCATCATAAGCCAATATTCATCTGCCGAAACATGGGTTTATTTTGAAAACAACTCGGCTCTTTCGTTCAATGTATCTATCCAACAATATGGTACACACATTCTAAGTTCTGGTGAATGGAACCCCTCTGCAAATACAGTTGCAGCTTGGGAAGGTCAAAAAGAAATCATGTGGACCAATCGAAATACTGGAATCCACAATGGCGACGATTTCTTTTTTGATATGCATCTACTCTCGGGTAGTGACACAGTAACCTTACAGTTAAAGCTTACAGGGACCTTTACAGCTAGTAATATGTGGATATCCGCCCAAGGCCCTTCTTTTTCACACCCTTGGTATGGGGATAATAATTTTCATGACGCTACCTTTATATTGAATGGAAAAAGTTATACTCTTAAGTATCACGCCTATTTTACAGGCGGATATGATAATGTGTTTTTTGCGCTGCAAGAAGGAGATCCACACCCAATTAATTATGCCGACACCAGCAATGCGAACACCTTCAACGTATTGGCCTATAATATTTTTATGCTCACCCCTCCTATTGGTATCAGTGACCAAGATACTCGCGCTGCGGTCATCCCCGATCATATTCATGGCTATGATGCGATCATCTTTTCAGAAGCGTTTTATAACAACGCAAGAAACACTCTTCAGACCGGTATCAGCGCTGAGTATCCATACATGACTGCTGTTGTAGATAATGGCATTCTGAATGACGATGGTGGTGTTTTCATAGCTAGTCGCTTTCCGATTATGAATTCATCTCAGATCGTCTTTTCTGACTGTAATGGAAGTGATTGTTTGGCTGCTAAAGGTGTGATGTATGCAAAGATCGATAAATTGGGCAAAACCTATCACCTTTTTGGGACTCATACACAAGCTTGGAATACAGCGACTGATGTGGCAACCCGAATTTTCCAATTCAAAGAGATGGATCAATTCATCAGTAGCCAGAATATCCCTTCAACGGAGGCGGTGATCATCGGCGGTGATTTGAATGTAGATATGATCGCGAATAACTTAGGTGAATACGATGGCATGTTGGATTCACTGAACCTTATGGAACCGACCTACATTGGACATCCCTACACCTATGATTCAGATATTAGCTATTACGCCAGTGGATCGGCCTATGAATTTCTAGATTATGTCATGACCAAAAACGATTACCTAAACCCGACATCGGCGAGTAACGAAGTCCTTATTTTACGAAGTATTGATGATAGCATGTTCAACATGTTTGATCTGTCTGATCATCTTGCTGTATGGGGTCACTTTGAGTTTCCTTTGCCCACAGACCTAAACAAAACAATAGCCCCAACCCCTATTGAGATCACACTGCTTCCAAACCCATCTACCGATAACGTTTCCATTCAATTTAAGGAACCTTGGACAGGTAACGTGTCTGTATATGATGTACTAGGTAACCCGTTAATACAACAATCCATTCAACAAAAAACAGATCAAACAATGACTGTTTCATCATTGATACCAGGCGTTTATGTCATTAGTTTTGAAAATGATCGGCAAATCAAGCAGTCAAAAAAATTAATCATCCACTAACCCAACAAAAACATACTTACTTTTTGATCAAACGCCTCCAGTGTCCATCAAATTGAACGATATAGACACCCTTAGATATCGTGGATAGATCAACAACGTATTGATGTGCAGATCGACGAATAACAGAAACAGCACGTTGATTTCCTAAAAGATCCATAAGAATCGGCACTGATTCGATCCTTGAAGTGCTTGAAACATATACCAGATCATTCGTCGGGTTGGGATACACCGAAACAACAGAATGAACCGCATCCAATCCAACACTGATACTCTGAGATGTTTGTTTAGTTCCATTCGCTCCAAATAAAATTAACTGATAATAAACCACCTCGTTTTGTGGATCGTATTGTGCGTCTTCAAATGTATAGCTACCTAACGTGTTTGTCTCGATCTCTGCAATATTATCCCAATGAAACGCATCGTATGAGCGGCGAAGGATAAAAAACTCCTCAGATTTTAAATCGCTCAATTCCCAATCTAAACTAATGGCACTTTTATCATTCATTTCCCCCTTTAGAGAAAGTAGATCAAGCGACAATAAGCGAGCACAGTTAGCTGCACTTGCTGTACCTTGCCCAGCTGGTATCTCACACGTCGTTGGCCCCGCAACAATATTGAAATTGCAAACTTCCGCTTGTTGACCACTGTACGGTGTTGTATAGCCAGAGGTAAAAGCAAGATAAACATCAGAACCTGGACCAGGAAAATAATCTGCTTCGATATCACTCGCTAACTGAGTTATGGTAACCCCATCAATGGACACCGTCAGTTCATTACAAGTAGGATTCCAACATATCTGCGTAGAATGCGTGAGTCCATCTGCAATATTTGGCATTCCATTCGAACCATCTGCACAACCAGATACCAAGGCATAATCATTACAACCGTCTTCGTTAATGGATACATGAGGACAGAATGCCCCATTTATTAAATCATCATCACCATAGGCACTTCCATCAGCGATATCGTATTCAATATTCAATGAGCCACCACCGTCTGTACCCGTATTGTCTAAAGTTGGTGCATAGCCTAGTCCACCTC
>CAXQBA010000224.1:0-9971 GCA_964221885.1 Luminiphilus sp.
TGTGTTTATTTGTTTGGGTTTTTAGGACTCTTCTCTCCTTGAGGGAAGAGTTTTTTTTATATTGTTTACAAAAAAGATGGGTGTTAAAGCTTGGTTTATTACACAATTTGCTAAGGTCGTTCACAGTCAAATGAATACGTATATTTCAAATTCTGTCTATTGTCAGGATCAAGTTTTCAGACAATTGATAGAGGTAGGTAGAGGGACATCATTTGGGGTCGATCATCATTTTGACGAGATATCTACCTATGAATCGTACAAAAGGAATGTACCAATTCGAGATTATGAAGGGATGCGCCTGTATATAGAACGTATTTTAGATGGAGAGCCTAATGTTTTATGGAAAGGAAAACCTGCCTTTTTTGCCAAAACATCTGGAACGACTTCAGGGGCAAAGTTTATCCCGATAACAAAAGATAGTATTCCTAATCATTTTGGCTCAGCCCGAAACGCTGTTTTTAGTTATTTAGTAAAAGAAGGTCGATCTGATTTTTTAGATGGGAAAATGATTTTTTTATCAGGGTCTCCAAAACTTGATACCAACGGCGAATTTAAAGTAGGTCGATTATCTGGTATATCAAATCATCTGATACCTGCTTGGCTACGATCGAATCAGTTACCAACATATTCTATTAATTGCATTGAGGATTGGGAAGAAAAAGTAGCTGCAATTGTAGATCAGACCCATCAAGAAGATATCCGTTTAATTGGTGGTATACCACCTTGGGTACAGATGTATTTTGAGTTATTGCTGCAAAAGACTGGAAAAAAAAATATAGTCGAAGTTTTTCCTAATTTAAGTGTTTTTGTTCACGGTGGGGTAAACTACAGTCCTTATAAATCAACTATAGAACAGTTGATCGGGAAAGAGATAACAACTATCGAGACGTTTCCTGCTTCTGAGGGTTTTATTGCGTACCAAGATCTTCAATCAGATGACGGTTTACTTCTTAATATAAATTCAGGTATCTTTTTTGAATTTATTACCCCGGATGATCTGCTGAAAGGTATCGACTCAAGATTGACATTAAAGGATGTTGAACTTGGCGTAAATTATGCGATTTTGATCACCTCAAATGCTGGATTATGGTCTTATAATATTGGTGATACCATTGAGTTTGTAAGTTTGTCACCTTATCGTATTCGAGTAACCGGACGAATTAAGCATTTTATTTCTGCTTTTGGTGAGCACATTATTGCTAAAGAAGTTGAGTCAGCATTGCTGAAAGCAACCCAACACTTTAAATTGCTCATCAATGAATTTACTGTTGCACCATATGTTGCTTCAAATACAAGTGAGGCTTCACGTCATGAATGGTTTATAGAATGGAAGGTAAAACCAACAATATCCTTGACTCAGATAGAACAGGTTATTGAAGCTTCATTAATGGAACAGAATAGTTACTACAAAGATCTGATTGAGGGTGCTATTTTAAAACCACTCAAAATTGTGTCTATTCGAGAAGGTGGGATGCGAGCGTTTATGCGATCAAATGGAAAATTAGGAGGACAAAATAAAATGATTCGTCTTAGTAACGATCGTAAAATCGCTGACTTTTTGATACAAAATGCATGGGTAGAAACTACAGAACTCTAGCACGAGTCATTTCACGCTTACCAGTTGGGCCTGGTAAAGACTCAACCATGAATCCAACCTCTTTAAGATTACGTTTAAATTGACCTTGAGCACAATAGGTAGTCAATATACCTCCAGGACGAAGAGCCTTGAACATTTTATCCAAGAAGGGTACTTTCCACAACTTCTCTTGTATGGATGGTGCAAAAGCATCAAAATAAATCAAATCGAAAGAGGTATCAAATGCAATTTGAAAAACATCATCAATAACCAATTTACCTATAAAGCTGTGTTTTTCGGAGGACCGCATAACATGATGTGTTGAATGCAACGATTTCAGCATGTCATTTGTACTGTCATGAGTAAAGAAGGATGAATAATTCAGAGCGTCTACTAGATCGATTGAAATGGGATGTTTTTCAATACCAAGGTAGGATATGGAACGTTCGGTTGTTAATGTTTGATCAAACGTCAGGGCTGCATTAAGACCTGTACCAAAACCTATTTCTAAAATATCAATCTTCTTTTTTTCAATGGCAAAAAGACCATTCTCTATAAAGACGGTCATGGATTCTTGCACCGAACCATGGCTGGAGTGATATTGTGCTCCAAAATCTTCGGAGAATATAGTGTGGGAGCCATCTGCAGTAGTTTCGATACGTTGAACCATGGTATCTATTTTTTTACGATTACAACGATTTTAGAGGTTTGCCAAAAGGACATCTTATTGGTAATGTGAAGCGTGTCATTGTCAATGTAATATGAATTGATATCACGCGCTGGTAAGATATATTGAATCGCTCCTTGTTCGATCCCTAGATTACCTTGAGTATATATTGATATGGACCGCCATTTGTTTTTAACAATCTCGCTATATCCATCTCGACATGTTTTTTTAGAAAAAACACTAATGATCTTGTCTTTCCTAAGTGTTTGGATCGTCCCGTCTAAAACATATCCTTTAGCGTCCTTTTCTATAAAAGAGGTAGCCCGTTGAAGATCTGCTAATGTTTGTTCGAGTTGTTCTTTTCGGCCTAACAACTCCATATTTTTCTTTTTTAAAGCAATGTAGGCATTGGCTAGATCAGACTGTGTGAAATTTAAATTCTTATTTAGCGTCTCATGTGCAAATTGTAGGTTCTGTATGTATGCATGAAGACTATCCAGATCTTTCTCTCGTTCTAAGTAGGTCACTTCATGTTTTGCGATCATTTTTTTGAGTTGCTCGTTTTCTACTCGATAGCTGACTACCGTGCGTCTCATAGTGTTAACATTAGCTTTTGATTGTTGATTGACGTTCTTCAAAAGATCCAATTTGATCATTATTTGAACGTGAATGGCCTCATCTTCTGTCAATTCGCGTATGGTTAATAGTCGCTGAATTTCCTCGTTTCGATCAGCAATAACTTGAAGTGTATCATTGAGCATAGCCAATGTCTCAAATAGGGTAGCGTAAGATCCGTCAACTAATCTCTTTTCCTCTTCCATAGAGGCAAGTTGTGATTGAATGATCTCAGCTCGTTGAATCTCGGCGTCAACTTTAGCAGAATAGTTGTCACATCCTATTAAGAAAAGTAGCACCCAACAAAGTAACAGGATTGGCATAGCATTATTTTTTTAGGAGTACAACGGTCTTGTCTGTTTCCCAGAATTTCTTTGGTTGAAGGATCTCAACTCGAGAGCCTTCGATCTTGTAAGAAGATGCATCACGAGGAGGTAATACCGATAGAATTTCACCATCTGTACCACAATTCAATACATCGTTATCAAAATAATTGATGACATCTCCAACTCGTTTGACGGAGGTTTGATAATTCTTAGTCAGCTTTTTTATCGATGTTGGACTAAGAATCCCCGTTTTACGGAGACTACGTTTATCACCACAGACAACATATGCTCTTGCTTGCTCGTCGATGAATTGGTTTTTATTTTTTAGGTCACGTATGGTTTTTTCTAAAGTTTGATTGGTTTGTTGAAGGTCTTCATTCTTTCGACGCAGATCTTCGTAAGCATCATCCAACTGACCGCTTTTTTCAGTAAGCTGAGCCTCCATTCTCGACAAGGCATATTCCATATCATCAATAATTTCCCGAGCTTCAGATAATTCCTCTTCCTTTTCAAAAATACGAGATTCGGCTTGAGAGATCATTTTTTTAAGTTGCTGATTCTCTATCTGATAGCTTCTGACACGTCGTTGCATGCGTTTTGCCTCATCTTTAGCTATCTCATTCTCATCTCTCAGTTGTTGGATTTTAGCCAATATCTTCTGTCGTTGTGATAAACTGCCATTAAACTCACGACTTTGTGTCAATTCTTGAATTTCTAATTCTCTCAGTGAGATGGAACGTAGTGTATCATCGATAGAGTTCAATACTTCAATAGCAGCTGAGTACTCACCTCGTACCAATTTATCTTCTTCCTCTAATTCATTGAGTCGTTTTTGAATGGCACTATTCTGGTTTATAAGATCTTCATACTTTGATCTGTAATCGGTACAACCGACTAGGAGCAAAGTGAAAGCGATCAATGTCAAAAAAAGCTTCATAGAATAAATAGTTACAGTTTTGATATCAGTTATATTTTAAAACCGACCAATGTTGAGAAACATGAACGGATTGTATTAATAGTTTATTGTCTCGTATGTAGATCCGTCCATCACATAAAGGTACGGGGTCAATACTGGATAGATTTTCGGTAAATTGTATTTGGTTTGATGTTGGATCGATCTGACCAGCCAATTGATATCTTCGCTGATCAAAATTGATGTCAGTTATAAAATTAATCTGATCATCTTTAGTTTGGATCTCTATGAATCGCATGGATAAAATACTGGATTCATTATTGGGTGTATGAACACTACCTACAAAACTTCCATCTGTCAAAGATGCAAAATTTAAGGAATCAGCTTGTATCTGACGAATGTAGATGTGAATACTATCCGAATATGGACCGCTAGGATAGTCGGTCAAGTATTGCTTGTATTGCAGAGTCGTATTGATATACTTTGCATAAGCCCAGCTTGCTTCTTGTCGTTGAAAACGAAAGGTTTCGATATGACCGCTTGTTTGATTCAGTTCGATAAATGAATCCATTTTTGCAATATTCCCAGATTGATATACAACTTCCCATTGTTCCCAATCAGGAGACTGGCAAGCTGAAAACGAAAAAGCAAAAAGCCATATTAGCCTCGAAAATTTCATTCGTATGTGGAAATTTTAATATCAACGATACTATCCAATTGATAGCCGTTCATTCTGTTGTGATAATAATACAATAAATTCATATCCTCAGAACTGAAATCACCCTCTTTGTCTATAAATAACGCTTTTTTAATATGGAAATTACCCACATTTTCGATACCGTGATCAATAAGCTCTTCGATTGAGCTATTTTCAACAATAGGAGATAAATTTACTTTGTGATTCTGTTTCAACTCAATAAGTGCTTCTCGTACTAGTTGGATATTTTTTTCAAAAATATGTCGTAAGATGATACGATCATCTTTAGGAAGACGTAAAAGGCCATATAGGTCTAAATTGGCATATTGTTGTTGTAATAGATTGAAAGCTACAAAGGCTACTAAATGAGAGGAGAGTATGATGTTCTCCTTATAGAAACGATCGACAATACGATTCGATAACATTTGAGTGTATTGAGCATTTCGTTGTCGATCATATTTTATTTTACCACCTGAATAAAAATAATCACCCACATCAACAGGTACGCCAAATTGAGAATATGAACTACCTTCATCATCTACAAAATTTCCAAGCACATCCATAGGTTTGCCATAATTTACAATAATGGTTGAAGAGGCTTTAAAGAAGTTCCAAAAGAATTTTAGAAGATTAAAGATACCACCAAATGCTTTTTTCTCAACGAGGTATAATTCTTTTCCAGTCTTTTTTAAATGAGAGTTGATCAAATTTTTTGCTTCTAAAACGAAGTGATAATTCAATACAACTGGCACGATAAAAATCTTATTATTCTCATTACGTTCTAAAATAGCATTTTGAGCATTTACGGCAGTTCCGAGAAGACCCATTTTGAGTTTACATTCAATCTCACCAGACCTAGATCGAGTTCCACCTGGGAAAAATAACGAATTAACACCTCTTTCTATGGTCAATTGTGAAAAGGCTTTCAATGTCTCTAGATAGAACTGATTCTTTTTTCGACGATCAACTCCATATGCACCTAATTTTGGAAAAAAATATTCCAACAACCTCGTGTTATAGAGATTAATACCAGCTCCATAGGAAAAAGCGGGTAAACCGATTCGATCAGAAGCCCAACCAATAAGTACAGAATCTAAATTCGAAAAGTGGGTTGGTACTAAAACAACAGTACCGATTTTTGTCAGTTTTCGGATGGTATCAATATTACCAACGATCTGTAAGCGTTCTTTCAAATTTTTGTGAGATCGGAACAATTTCGAAGCACTCAATGTAATGTTGAACATTCTGGGTAGAAATCCACGAGCAAACTTGTAGGAAGGGATTCTAAAGTCACTCATGATCTCGCGAACATAACGTGTCACAATTCGACGAAGAATTTCTTTGTTATTCTCATTAACCTTTTCGTCTACTTGATCTAACGATTTTTTGAGAAGTTGTTTTCGTATCTGATTCCAAAAGTCAAGTTCATCAGGAGGGTCAACACGCCAGGGATTCTGAGTTATTCTAATTCGCTCTAAATATATGACCTTGGCGATCTCATCACTTAGTGGAATCGATCGTTTGTCGTGGAAGATTCGATCTGTGATGAAGGAAACCATATGTTTCATGAATGCTTCGCGGTCCTGATTCAGCAGGTTAATCGGCCAATCTTGCATGTCTTGGATCACATAATCGATGGGGTAATCCGTCGGTGTTAGATGCGACTCTTTTTGCGAATGACCCATGATTTGTTGCTCCGACATGATCCCTTTTTATGGGCTAAAATACATTTTTTTTTTTAGCAAGTTCCTCTTGTCATAGAATATTCCAACAATACCTCGATCGGATGTTCAATTAGGTGTAAAATACTCAAGGAAGCCTTTTATATTATCGAATATTTAATTAATTTGTAGAAGCATTAAAAAATACAAGTTTATTTAAACATACAATCATAGAATCAGAATGGCTAAGGACGAATTGTTGGAGAAAGAGATCTTGCTTGAAGACTTTTTAGATGCTTTTGAAGAGGGGCAACTAGAAGAGTCTGAGGATATTATTGATGAATATATTGAACTGTTTGCTGATGATGCCATAGGATACTATCATATGGGCCAAGTCCAACAAGTAAAAGGGGATTGGGATGAAGCACTTTACTATTTAGGTAAAGCTGTTGAGATGTTGCCTGGACAACCGCAATTTATGGAAGAAATAGCGAATATTCACATAGAATTGGGTGATTGGCCATCAGCCACAGAGCAATTTGAACAATTGACCGACCAATTTCCAGAGTACCTACCCGGTTTTTTAGCATTAGCTCAAATAGATGCCAGAAATGACCGAACCGACGCAGCTATTGAACGATTGAACCAGATATTATTCACAGATGAAAACTATGTTGAAGCATTGCAATTGCGAGCTGATATGTATTTGGCTAGTGGTCGATACGTAGATGCATTGACAGATGTGAATACTGTCCTTAAAACAGACCCTAATGATAGGGCTATGGTCCTATTAAAGGTACAGTTGTGTTCCTACATGGAACAGACGAAAGAGTTATCTACGGCATATAAGGATGCTGTTAAACGTTTCCCGGATGATTTGATACTGTTAGAGATGTATGCCGACTTTTTGTTGGACCAGAATAAATATACTGAGGCTGAAAAAGTATTTACCCAAGTAATTGACAAGCAAGAGTTGGGTGAATCAGCAGCATTATCGGCAATCTTAGGTCGTGCATGGGCCAATATGCATGCGGGTAAACTTGAGAAAGCCTATTCAGATTTTAATAAAGCCTCACAGGTAGATGGTACTAGTGCTGAAGCCTATTTAGGTACCGTAACTATATTAGCTAAGCAACAAAATTATGATCTGGCCTTGGCAATGATCGATGTGGGTCTGTCAGTACTCAAGTCTGATGCTTGGATGTTAAAAAATAAAAAAGCGGATATCCATATCGAATTAAATCAGCTAGATCTTGCAGAACAGACATACATTGATATGATCCAATCTGAGAATGAAGTAGTCCAAGGACGCACGTATTTTAATCTTGGACATCTACATTTGAAACAAGGTGATCTTACGAAAGCTTATAATGATTGGCGATCTGCGAGCGATCTCTTTTATTTTGAAGCAGATGAGTGTATCGAGAAACATTGTGGCGATCTTTTACAACGTGATCAAGAGCTAGCTGCAAAGGCTTTGATTGAAACGTATGATTCTAAAAATAAAGAGCACGAAAAGTCCTCTATGATTCAGGCGTTATCAGGTAAAATTCATGTATTGGACCTTAAACAAACCTTATCATCGAATGACCAGATAAAGCATGCGCCCAAACCTATATTGAATGAGATCTCAAAATACATCAAAGACATGACCCTTTTGGTTAGTAATCATGGTTTGCTGGTGGTCAATTCTGTTACTCCACCTGTGCGTATGGTGTTCGAGATCGAAAAGGAAGAAAAATCCTCAGTTACCTTACGATCAACTGCTGTAGACTCTGAAACATTGAAGATCATTCATATTCAATTGAACGGAACAGAACTTATCGTATCTGGACTATCAGATAAAGAGGCAGATCTGGAGCTTAAGTTTAATCAATCCAATGAGGTGCCATCCGCAGTGAAAAAACAGATAAAAGGAGCACAATCGAAAGGGAGTTTAGATTATCTTCAAATGGATTGGTCTTCTATTCTGTGAGTATGCAATCCATCAATGAGCTTTTTCCTAAAAAATGGTTGTCTTTTTTAGAAGCGGATCCCATCATTTCAGAAAAGTTATTGAATGCATGGCGTGGATTGAATGAAGTTCAGCAAAAGTATCCGGGTAAAAAAATCTGCCCTAAAGAAACAGATATTTTTAATGCATTGGAACGGGTTCCACCTAGAGAAGTGCGTATTGTTCTATTGGGACAAGATCCATATCATGGTAAAGGTCAAGCACATGGCCTATCATTTTCTGTTCCTAAAACAAAATCGATACCTCCTTCATTACGTAATGTATTCAAGGAATTGAACAATAGTATACCTGCATTTGTCACTCAAGATCATGGTGATCTCAGTGAATGGGCTGATCAAGGAGTATTATTACTGAATGCTATTTTAACGGTTTTTGAATCAGAACCAGCCTCTCATCGAAATATTGGATGGCAAGACTTCACGGATCGATTGATCGCTCAATTATCTGAACGAAAAAAAGGTTTGGTATTTTTACTTTGGGGTAATTTTGCGAAAAAGAAAGCAGCACTGATCGATGAGACAAAGCACTTGATTCTTCAAGCAGCACATCCTTCACCATTAGCTAGGGGGGCTTTTTTTGGCTCTGATCATTTCAATAAGGCTAATGAATACCTTATAAACCATGGAAGAAGGCCTATTAAGTGGTGAAAAACACAATTATTAGGAAATTCATATAGCTGACTTATTTTTTTCCAACAAAAAGTCATATATTTGCACGTTCATTTTTTTAAACGTTTTTATAACTAAATTTAGATTTTATAATGAGACATTATGAAACAACTTTCATCATCGATCCCGTTCTGTCAGGTGATGAAATTAAATCGACAGCTCAAATGTATGTGAAGTTCCTAACTGATAATGGTTGTGAAGTGGTTCATACGGAAGAGATGGGTGTACGTGATCTAGCTTACACTATCAAAAAAAGAACGTCAGGATTTTATTTTTATGTTGAATTCAAGTCAGAGTCTGGAACACCCATCGAAAAGATGGAATTAGCGTTCCGTCGTGATGATAACATCATGCGTTATCTTACTGTAAAGGTAGACAAGCACAGAGCTCAATACAACTTGGATAAGCGTGCTGGTAAATTTACCAAAACTGAAAAAGCCGAAGAAGAAGCGGCGAAATAAATCATAATATAAAATCATAAAATTGAATTGCTATGGCATCAAGAGAAGATATTAAATTTTTAAGTAACCCTAAGATTGGCCAAAAGCGTAAGAAATATTGTCGTTTTCGTCGCTATGGTATTAAGTGCATCGATTATAGAGATGTGGATTTTCTAATGAGTTTCATCAACGATCAAGGTAAGATCTTACCACGTCGTATCACAGGTAACTCACTAAAGTACCAACGTAAAGTTTCTACTGCTGTAAAACGCGCTAGACACTTAGGTTTGCTACCATATGTAGCTGACAATTTGAAGTAATCGTTTAATTAACTTAATCAAACAATCAACATGGAAATCATATTATTGCAAGATATCGACAACCTAGGTTTGGC
>CAXQBA010000225.1:0-2245 GCA_964221885.1 Luminiphilus sp.
GTTTTTGGTAGGCTCGGGTTGCTTCATCTTTAGTTTTTAAATAGGTTTCTCTATCAATAATTTGTCCTTCATAATCGATATAGAGCTGGGTGGTTTGACTCGAGGAATGATAATAACCTACAAGCAAACTAATGATGGTGAAAAAAATGGGAATCGCGTTCATGGAGAACATTTTTTATACAATGAAGAATGAATTATGAAAGCTAATGATAATTATATTGTCATTTAATTGTGAATGTATTACGAATCATTTAACTATTGATGAATGATTTTATAATTTTCTTGAGTCGATGTACATAGAATAGCTAAAACAGGACGGTTATGAGTTTAAAAGATAAATATGGGAGTTGGGCTTTGGTAGCTGGTGGTTCTGAAGGTATTGGTGCGGCCTTTGCAGACTACTTAGCTCGACAAGGTTTGAATTTATTTCTGGTAGCCAGAAATAAAGAAAAACTTCAAAACTTCTGTGATTTTCTAACGAAAGCATATGCTATTGAAGCTATTCCCATTCAATGTGATCTTGCTGATCGGGATGCTTGTCATCAGATCATTCAACAAACAAAAGAAAAACTCATTGATATCCTTATCTACAATGCTGGGCTATCGTACATAGGTAAATTTGAAGAAAATACATCGAGTCATCATCAAAACATTCTTCAGATCAATGTGATGACCCAAACACTTCTCATTCAAGCTCTTTCGAAGCAGATGCTTGAGAAGAAACGAGGTGCGGTAATCGTTATGTCATCATTGGCCGGTCTGCAAGGAGCTGGTTTTTTGACGGCATATGCCGCTACAAAAGCCTATTGTCGTGTATTGGGCGAGAGTTTATATTACGAGTGGAAAGATCGAGGCGTTGATGTGATCTCTTGTATTGCAGGGGCTACCTCATCACCAAACTTTCTGAATACTAAACCTTCTGATACAGGATTGATCAAGCCCTCTGTTCAAAAGCCAGAGGAGGTGGTTGCTGAATGTTTTCAACGTTTGGGCAAAACACCATCGTTTGTTTGTGGTAGAGGGAACAAATTAGCCAGTTTCATCATGCATCGTTTGTTACCAAGATGGCTCGCTATTAAAATAATGGGAGATACAACCCGAAAAATGTACCGAATTGATCAGTAGATATAGGGAATGATCCGATAGGGAACTCGCTCTACATATTCATCCCACAAGGGGCCATACTTTTCAGCACAACGTTTATCGTCATCAGCCTGACGGGGAAATAGGAGTACCACGTAGTAAAGGGGGTACAACCAAGGCCAGATAGTTCCTGGATATCCGACGCTGAGTGCAATACCTGTTCCCATCAATACCTCTCCTAGGTAATTGATATGACGGCTTAATCCCCAAAAACCACTTACTAGCAATGTTTTATTACCATCTGTAATAGCCTGTGGTTGAATACCTAAAAATACTTTCTTCGGGTCTCTTTTGAAGAAATATTTTTGCATGTTCGCACCTCTGGAAAGGGACCAACCAGTGAAAAAGATACAGATAGCTACAATATAATACACAGTTGACCAACCTGGATCGGGTAGATCAGCAGTAGACCAGAGGGCGATGGTGTAAAAGTAGGGATAGAAGGCTATACATCCCCAACCGAGTTTGAATCCCACACGCTCTGCAAAAAGATCGTAGGTATATAAGTGTATTTCTTCAAAGGTCAAATAATCACACACAAAATAGGTAACTAAGCCTGTACAAACAAATACGCCGATGGACGCTTCAGTGCCATAAACCATGTAATGATGGGAGCAAAAACTGAGCATATTGAGTTCTAATAAAATAGCGCCAATAAGATATAACCACATTTTTGCATCGATACGACCACCCCATAACTGAGGGTTTTCAATACGTCCCAGATAAAAATCGGCGAGAAACGAATCCTTAACCTTTGGTGCTTTTATGACAATAACAAAAGAAAAGATCAGTCCTAGGGTAATGGCGCCATAAAGACCATACCAACGGATTTGATACAACCAATCCCAAGCTATGATACCATACTGGCATAGGCCAGCCCAGATCAATAAACTAACGCCGAGAACGATCAATCCATTGAGACGGTATTTTAATTTTTCGACACTACCTTCTTTCGTAGCGTATCCTGTCACCCAGCGACCTGGGAGAATGGCATTCAATAGGAAAATAAGCGCATAAATGATAAATGGCGATAAAAAACCGAGTAGAGCATCCATGAATTACTTTTTTCTAAAAGTAGCACAAATGAGTGAGTATTTAATCC
>CAXQBA010000226.1:0-14088 GCA_964221885.1 Luminiphilus sp.
TCTAGAAGTATATAACCAGAGTATTGAGGATCCATTGTCCTTTTGGTCATCCATTGCTGAAGATTTTGAATGGATAAAAAAATGGGATACAGTTCTGGAGCATGACTGGGGAGCAGCTACAACCAAATGGTTTAATGGGGCTGTTACGAATATAACCTTGAACTGTCTCGATCGACATGTTGCTGAACAACCGGATAAAACAGCTATAACATGGGTTCCAAATTCTCCTGATGTTGCTGTGCAATATATCACATACAAAGATCTATTGGATCGTGTTTGTCAAGCAGCTAATTGCTTTAAAGAACTTGGCGTTGGGAAAGGTGACAGAGTATGTTTGTATATGCCGATGATTCCTGAATTGGCTATTTCGGTATTAGCCTGCGCTAGAATCGGGGCGATCCATTCGGTTGTTTTTGCTGGCTTCTCGGCTCAAGCATTAGCTGATCGAATTAAGGATGCTGAAGCCAAATTAATTATAACATCCGATGGCAATTTTAGAGGTTCCAAAGTTATACCAGTAAAAGAAGTAGTTGATACGGCCATAGAGATGGATTGTCGATCGGTTGAAAAAGTTCTAGTGGTTAAACGAACCGGTTCATCGATGGATTGGAATGATGCAATCGATGTGTCGTGGGACGATCTTGTGCCTAAAATGGATTCATTTTGTTCTGCTGAACCCAGGTCTTCAGAGGATACGCTATTCATTCTATACACTTCAGGATCGACAGGTAAGCCCAAGGGTGTAGTTCACAGTTGTGGGGGATATATGGTGTATACTGCGTATTCATTTAAACAGGTTTTTCAATACAAAGATGACGACGTATACTGGTGCACAGCAGATATTGGTTGGATAACAGGTCATTCTTATATTGTATATGGTCCCTTGTTGAATAGTGCTAACACAGTGATGTTCGAAGGAGTACCAACATACCCTGAGGCAGGTCGTTTTTGGTCGATTTGTGAGCATTTAAAGGTCAATCAATTTTATACTGCACCAACAGCGATTCGTGCATTACAAGCCTTTGGTGATGATTATGTCAACAGGTATGATTTATCAAATTTAAAAGTCTTGGGTACCGTTGGAGAGCCCATTAACGAGGAGGCATGGGAATGGTATTACAGGGTAGTTGGCCAATCAAAAATACCTATTGTAGATACGTGGTGGCAAACTGAAACAGGAGGTATCATGATTTCTGCTCTAGCAGGAATTACTCCCTTAAAACCAAGTTATGCTAGCCTACCATTACCAGGTATTGAACCTTGTCTGGTTGATGAGAATGGAACGGAGATCACAGGGAATAATGTTGAGGGACTCTTATGTGTTAAATCTCCATGGCCTTCTATGATACGAACAACATATGGTGATCATGCTCGTTGTAAACAAGTTTATTTTAGTGATTTTCCCAAGAAATATTTTACGGGTGATGGTGCTCGCCGTGATGAAAATGGATATTACAGAATTATTGGACGAGTTGATGATGTGATCAATGTATCAGGTCACAGAATGGGAACAGCAGAGATAGAGAATGCCATTAATTCTCATCCTTTGGTGGTTGAGTCTGCAGTTGTCGGTGTGCCACACTCTGTGAAAGGACAAGGGGTCATGGCATTTGTTATTCTACTTGGTTCAGGTCAACATGAAACAGGTGTTGAAGTGTCAATCGAGGAGACGGTTGTAAAAGCAATTGGTAAGATTGCACGACCTGAAAAAATATCCATCGTAAGTGGTTTACCCAAGACACGATCCGGAAAGATCATGCGTCGATTGTTGCGAAAGATTGCCTCAGGTCAAAATGAGGATCTAGGTGATATCTCAACCTTGTTGAACCCAGATATAATCGATGAGATCAAAGGAAAATGATAATTATTTATATTTAATCTAAATAAATTGTATATTTGTGGCAACGCTTGATAAACCAAATAAGCTATGCATCACAATTTGCAGAATGACAATTGCCCGATACCTTCAACAGCTGAAGGAATCTTTGTTTTTGACTGTTCAAAATGCAAGAAAAAGTGTTGTAAAAAGTATAAGAAAGGTAAAAAACCCTGTAAGAAGTGTCCTAAAGCTTTAGACTGATCGTATTAATTCTCTTTAATATATCCGTCTATTAATTCGCGCAATACTTTACTCATAGAGCTGCTTTCAGACTTTGCGATTTTTTTGAATTCTTCGATCTTTTCTACATTGATCACGACAGTAACACGACGTGTTTTAGGTTTCAGCTGTTCTCGTCCAGATTGACCACCTGATGTCGTACTCTTGATCAATAGATCAATACCAACGGCTTTTTTGTCATTTAACTCTATTTCCTTAGCAGAGTTATCAACGACATCCTGACCTAGACTTTCAGAAAAGAGCTGTTCTAAATTTGAAGCAAATGATTTTCTTGAAGATTTTTTCTTTGGCGCTTTTTTACGTGCTGTAGAACCACTTTCTTTTTTATTGTCCAAAGCGGAGATATGATCCTTTGCATTATCTTCGTTCATTCCATGCTCAAAGATCGAGAACATATTATCTTTGAATGTCTTATTATTTTTCTTCTTACTCATAATATGCTATTTAGGCTGGAACTGTTTCTTCAAATCGTTCAAGAATCTCTTTTGCTAATTCTAAATAATCGATAGCGCCATTACTACGTTTATTGTAATCGAAAATATCTTTTCCTACAGAAGGTGCTTCAGCTAATGCGACAGCAGTTCTAATCTTTGTTTTGAAAACTTTATCACCAAAGTATTTTTCAATGGTGTCAACAACATCACGGTTTAAAATTTTTCGATTATCATACATTGTCGCAATAACACCGCCAATGTCTAGCTTTTTATTAAGCCTGAATCGAACTTTATCCGTGATTTGTTTGATTTTTACAATTCCTTGTAATGCCAAGAATTCAGTTTGCATTGGGATCATGACATAGTTGCTAGCGGTAAGTGCATTCAGTGTCAATAGACCCAGGGAAGGAGGACAATCAATGATGATATAGTCATAGTCGTGTTGTAGTGGTTCGAATAATTCTCTGAGAATAAATTCTCTACCTGCCTCATTGATCAATTCCATTTCAGCACCAGATAAATCTAAATTAGAAGTTACCACATCAAGCCCATCTTTTACAGTGTATGGAGTGATCTCTGATTCGCCGCGCATATTTTCGTAAATAGTGACTGGTTGACGAGCAATACCCAGAGAAATCGTTAGATTAGCCTGAGGATCAAGATCGATAAGCAGTACGGATTTACCAAGCTGAACAAAAGCAGCACCTATATTGATAGCAGAGGTTGTCTTTCCAACACCTCCTTTGTGATTTAATAAAGAAATAATACAACTCATTGTATGTACTTACGTGTTTAGTTATTATATACGATAATCAAATTCAATATACAAAAAAATAGATAATTTGCCTACAATGACGCTTCTTTCAACGTCAATTCAAATGATGAATAGACATTCTAATGTCCCGTAAAGGACGATCTGGAAGATGTTGATCAACCGATCGGTAGGTTTGGCTAAGTGCTATTTTATCAAGTATATGCCAACCATCTACTAATTGACCGAAGATCGTGTATTGTCCATCAAGTTGAGGACATCCACCGCGTTGCAAATATAATTCGATCTGTTCCTCTGTGTAGGTTCGATCGTTATTAGGAGGTGAAAAATGCATCTCCTTCAAAGCTTGACCATGTAGGATCATAAATTGCGATGAGTTCGACCGTTTGGATGGGTTCTTTTTAACGCCATCGTGAAAGGCTACTAAAGCTCCCTTACACATAATGAATTTAGGATCGATCTCAGCATCAATAAATTTGGATTGGCCACCTTCACCTAAAACCATAGCAGGTCCAACCTTACCTCTTGATGTTGGGTCACCACCCTGTATCATAAATTGTGGTTGTACTCGATGAAATAATAGACTGTCATAAAACTTTGTATCGATCTTATCCAAAAAGTTTTGTTTGTGAAGCGGTGTTTCATTGAATAAAACAAAAGTCATAGGACCATAATAAGTATGGATCACGATAGAATCTATTTTAGAATCGATCTTGTCAATAGTAGAAGAATTCTGATTACATGAATAGAAAAAAAAATAACTTAGCGATATCATGTAGATGACGTATCTCATGAATTTTTTACGTTTTTCATATATTCAATAATCTTGTGACGTAACAGTCTTTCTTGTTCTTTTCGTCCACTGGGAGGTTCAGCAATTTGGCGCCAATGAGGCCATCCTTCATCATCGTAGCCGGTCAACTCAAAATAGCCATCGTAACTCAATAATCGACAAACAGCAATATGCATCAGATCTTGTCGTTCCTCTTTTGTGAATTCAGTGCGTAATTGACCTAACTCCTGAAGACCTATAGCAAATAAAATTCCTTGTAGATCGGGTAATCGATCAAGACCCAACATGGCTTTTATTTCAAATTGAGCTTCGAGCCATTGGGCATCACCTTGAGGATCGTCTATATATAATTCATCTTCAATATCGCTCATTGTTTACTTTTTTACGAATATACTGTTATGCATGTAAAAGATAACGTTAATACTCATTAAAAAATACAAATCTACATTCGGATTATAAGTATATTTGGGCAAAACTTGATGCATTGAATCTCGCAAACCTACAAAACGTATTTCTAGAGGATAGTCGTCTTGAACGTTTGAAAAAAGCGTTACAAAAATATCGTACCGTTCAACTGAAGGGTTGTTTGAGTAGTCAGTTATCGTTTCTAACTTGTGCACTGAATGAGCAAATTCAAAAGCCGATATTAATTGTAGCACTGGATAAGGAGATGGCCTTGTATATTCAGAATGATATTAGTGCTTTATTAGCAAATAATCGCGAGGCATTACTTTTCCCTGATTCGTACAGAAGGTCTACGGGATTTGATAAGTTGGATCGTAATTTTGTTCTTCAACGAACGGAGACAGTGTCTAAACTTGTTGAGTTTTCCTCTTTGCCACATATCATAGTCACTTATCCGGAAGCTTTATTTGAGAAGATCGTTGCACCACAGCAATTGAAGAAAACAGCTATCGATGTTGCAGTCGGTGCGGAGGTTGACGTAGATTTTTTAGTTGAGATATTGTCTGAATATGGTTTCGATCGTGTTGATTTTGTCTATGAGCCAGGGCAGTTCTCGATACGTGGAGGTATTATTGATATCTATTCATACGGCAATGAACTTCCGTATCGTGTAGAGCTATTCGACGAGGAGGTCGAAAGTATTCGGACCTTTGATCCCACCTCGCAATTATCGACTCGTAAGATTGCATTTGTAAAGATTGTTCCGAATGTGAATACTCAATTTGAGGCTACTGAAAAAGTATCCATTTTGGATGTTTTGTCCAATGAAACGATCATTATAGCTCAAGATATCTTTGCCATGCAAGATACATTGCAATTGTGTTTTGAAAAGTGGTTGGAATATCAAGACAAGCGGGACGAATTAATTCCTAAAGGTAGGGAAGAGGAGCTTCGTATTATTGAGAGTGATAGTTTTTTAAAACCTCGTGAGGTCATGGAGGGGCTACAAGATCGTTATGTGGTTGAGATGAGTTTAGAGACCTATTTTCCAAATCAACAGACGATCATTTATAAAGGTACCCCACAACCTTCATTCAATAAAAATTTTAAATTTCTAATTCAAGAGTTGAAGCGCAATACTCAGGCGGGTATCGAAAACTATATCTTTGCTGAGAATCCAAAGCAGATCGAACGGTTTTATAATATTTTTGAAGATCTAGAGGCGCACGTTAATTGGCATCCTGTTAAGAAATCAATTCATGCTGGATTTGTCGATGGTAAATTAGGTGTTGCCGTATATACCGATCATCAGATATTCGAACGATTTCACAAAACAAAATCAAGACAAGGTTTTGACAAAAATACAGCCTTTAAAGTCAGAACTCTGAATGAGTTGAAGCCAGGGGATTATGTTACACATATTGACCATGGAGTTGGTCGATATGGAGGTCTGCAAAAAATCGAGTTACAAGGCAAGATTCAAGAAGCTGTTAAGTTGGTCTATAAAGACAATGACATCTTGTATGTAGGTATACAGTCCTTACATAAAGTTTCCAAATTCACTGGAAAAGATGGTAATGCTCCTAGGGTCCATAAATTAGGATCCAATTCATGGGCCAATACAAAATCGAAGACAAAGAAGAAGATCAAGGAATTAGCTTTTGATCTGATCAAGTTATATGCAAAGCGAAAAGCAACACCTGGAATCGCATTTGAGGAGGATGGGTTTCTACAAAATGAATTGGAAGCATCTTTTTTATTTGAGGATACTCCTGATCAAGCAAAAGCAACATTAGATGTCAAAGAGGATATGATGAAGCCTTATCCTATGGATCGGTTGATCTGTGGTGATGTAGGTTTTGGGAAAACAGAAATTGCTATTCGAGCAGCGTTTAAAGCTATTGTTTCTGGTAAACAAGTTGCATTGCTTGTACCTACAACGATCTTGGCTTTACAGCATGCTCAGACATTCAGAAAACGGTTAAAAGAATTTGACTGTCAGGTCGAATATATTAATCGATTCAGAACGGCTAAAGAGAAAACAGCGATCTATAAGAAGCTTGCTGATGGTAAGATCGATATTCTGATCGGTACACATGCTATTTTGAATAAACGAGTAGTTTTTAAAGATCTGGGTTTATTGATTATTGATGAAGAACAAAAGTTTGGTGTGTCTTCCAAAGAGAAATTGAGAAACATAAAGGTAAATGTTGATACATTGACCTTAACGGCTACACCGATTCCTCGAACCTTACAGTTTTCATTGTTAGCTGCGCGGGATCTATCAGTAATTAATACGCCACCGCCAAACCGACAGCCTATTGAAACTGAATTACGGGTATTTGATGGTGCTTTTATCAAAGAAGTGATCGAAGCAGAGGTGTCACGCGGAGGACAGGTATTTTTTGTACATAACCGTGTGCAAAGTTTATCAGATATGGCTACTATGATCAAGCAGTTGTGCCCTGGAGTAGATATTGCAATGGCACATGGTAAAATGGATGCTACTGCTTTAGAACAGACCTTATTAGACTTTATCAAAGGATACTATGAAGTGTTAGTTTGTACCAATATTATTGAAACAGGATTGGATATTGCCAATGCAAATACAATACTGATCAATAATGCGCAGAATTTTGGTTTGAGTGATCTACATCAGCTACGTGGTAGGGTAGGGCGTTCGAATAAAAAAGCATATTGCTATTTGCTTTGCCCACCTATGTCTGCATTAAGTTCAGATGCCAGAAAACGACTAAAGACCATCGAACAATTTTCAGATCTTGGTTCAGGCTTTAATATTGCCATGAAGGATTTGGACATTCGTGGTGCAGGTGATATGTTGGGTGCTGAGCAGAGTGGCTTTATCATGAATATGGGTTATGAAACTTATCAAAAGATTCTTGACGAAGCAATACGTGAGCTGAAGGAGACAGACTATAAAGATCTATTTGCTGACCAACTAGAGAAGGAACATGAGTTTGTTAGAGATGTTAGTGTAGAATCAGATGAAGAGATCATGATTCCAGATGATTATGTTAAGAGTATACAGGAACGGTTACAGTTATATCAAAAGCTATCTAATCTAAAAACAGAGCAAGAGAGTGAGGCCTGTATTACGATGCTTAAAGATCGATTTGGTGCGGTCCCGAGAGAAGTGATAAATATTTTTATTTCCTTGCGTATTCGCTGGATTTGTAAATCGTTGGGCTTTGAAAAAGTTATGGTTAAATCCAATAAACTACGTTGTTTCTTTACATCCAATCAGCAGTCCCCATTATATGAGAGTACTCAATTTCAGCACATGCTTCAATATATTCATAGTTTGGGTACAGCATATACCCTAAAACAATCACCTCGATATTTGATTCTGATAAAAGAAGGTGTTAAGACGGTAGAAACTGCCTGTAAGATACTACAAGAGATGTTTACGACTTTAGTTGATCCGAGTGTACCCCAATAAGTTGAGATGTGGTCTGTGTTTAAACAGGAATAGCTCTTGTAAAACAAGAGCTAATTCAAATATTATTAGTTGGATACGTGTTGAGGTGACTATTCCTCAATTTGGACATCATCAACCGTAGTATCAGTGTCTTCTGTGTATTCCTCTTTTGATTGAATGATCGTACGTCCTCTGTAACTACCACATTCAGAACAGATAGCATGTCGTAATTTTGGACTACCACAGTTGCTACATGAAACTACATTAGGTAGGTCTGTCAACTTGTAGTGAGTACGACGCTTACGTTTACGCTGCTTCGATATTCGACTCTTAGGATGTGCCATGATCTATTAATTTTTAAATTTTTCTTTTAAATCCCTAAATGGGTTATTTTTTATATCTTCTACGTCTTCAACTTGATTCAAATATTTTAAATATTCAGGATTACAAGAATAAGAGCCATCGGCTTTTAAATCATGTAACGTTCGGATCGGCAGACTTAGCATGATGGTTTCATAAAGGATATCAGCAACATTGACTATACTTTCTCGTTTATCGATGAATAGTACATTCAATTCATCCTCAATATTTGCCATTTGCATATCAACGAATTTAAAAATAACAAACTCCTCAGTTTTAAACTCAATATTGACATCCTCCGTGCATACATCACAACTACCAACTACCGTACCTTGAATATTTAAGCTTGTCTCTAGGCACTGATGCATTTTGTTCAATGATAAAACGGCAAAAGCCTTAATGTCACTGATATATGCTTCGGGATAATTTTGCAAAAAATCTTTGGATAGTGAATAGTCTAACTGATGACTACCCATAGATAAACTAGCGAAATTAATGTCGTATGCCCTACTAGCTTTCATTGATACAAGTTTTCAAAAAACGCCGTGCAAAGGTATGTATTTTTTAGATGTTCAACAAATATATACTACAAAAACCTATTCGTCAAGTAATAATTTAATGTTATCTTCTAATGCTTGCCCATGTAAGTTGTCAAAGCGAACATTTCCTTTTTTATCGATCAGAAAGGTTCTTGGTATCGAATTGACTGCATAAACTGAGTTCAAACTACCACTCCAAGACTTCAATTCACTAACGTGATTTGGCCATGTTAGTTTATCTGTTTCTATGGCTTTTATCCATGCTTGTTTTTGTGCTTCAATCGCCTTGTCGATACTTGCTTTGTTTCCTTGAAACATGGTCAGTCTTCTGTCATCCAAACCATCTAGTGATACAGAGAAGATATCAAAACCTTTTGATTTATATTTCTCATACAAACGAACTAGATTTGGACTTTGATAACGGCAAGGTTTACACCAGCTAGCCCAAAAATCCAGTAGCACCACTTTGCCTTTCAAAGCGGATAGTTTCATTTTCTTTCCTTGGGGGTTAGGTAAATTGATCTCTGGTGCTTTTTTACCGATCGCGACAGGTTGATTTTTCAGCGTATTTTCTGCACTAATAATACGGCTATTGAATTTTCTTACATAAGGGTTATCAGGGATTTCAGCGGTTAGTTCATCACGAACTTTTTTATACAGATCAATATGGTTCATGATATCAAGTTTTTCAACCAGATAAAGATGAAGTAGTGGTTTAGCAATCGTATATTTTTTGAGATAGGTTGATACGATCTTTGCGTTGGGGCTTTGACCGAATTCATTCATTTCACTTTGAAATAAACCACCATTAATAGAATAATCTAATAGATTATATCCCTCCAATGAAGCCGTTACATCAATCGTCTCATCTCCTTTGGCTAAAAAGTAGATTGAGGCAATTCCTAGACGAAGCCGATAAATACCTTCAATTTCAACCTGGGCTATCATGTTGAATTGTCCATTTTCTTTAAGGGTTACATAGTCAACTACTTCAGTAGCGTCATTTGTTTTTCGGTCTAGAAAGATCTTTTTTCCAGCTGCCATTCCAGAAACAGTTCCATTTATTGTCAAAGCAGGTCCTTCAGGTACTTCAATTACTTCAGTCACTTCATTTTCAACTTCGTTGATCGATGAGTCTACTGGGGTTTGTGTGATCTGATTATCATTATTTGATTGGTTGCATGAAAATGTGAATAATGCTAAGACAAACAATAGAAATGGACGCATATTTTTTTCTTGTAAAAATAAAAATTTTGATTAAAAATGATGAAAATTTAGTGTGGCTCAACTTTATTTTGTGTAAATGGTTATTTTTAAGTAATTTTGATAACCCCTAAAGCGCAACCTTAATATTTTATTTTGGTAAACCATGAATATTTAAAATATTTAAAAGACATGCGCGCTACTCACACAAATCTTTTTTTCGCATTTCTATTTTTGTTTTGGATGATTTATCATCCATCATTCGCTCAGTCAGTCTCGATGACTAAGACGGGTATACCAACTCCACAAGGTACAACTTTTGCTACCTTGAATCTGGATATATCACAATTAGACGTCAATGAGATCGGAGAATTAAAAGATGCTTTTATCACTTTTCATGAGAAAGTGGTATCTGTATACCTAGATGAGCCAATGGAACGAATGAAAGTAGTCTATAATCGATTCATGTTAGTTGAGGATATTCAACTACTTTTGAATAAGTATGGTGCAAAAATAGCCAGAGAGACGTACCCGGTGTCTGATAAATCATCACCGACTAAAAACTAAATTTTAAAATGTTCCGGTTTCTACTACTCTCTATTATTTACTGCTTGATAACGCTACAGGCTAGTCACTCATATGGACAGAATCATATTATTGGTTCTGGTAACTTTACGGGATGTTCTGGACGATTTTTTGATACAGGTGGTGGCAGTGCAGATTATGGTAATAACGAATTATTCACTGAGACCTATTGTTCTGGTACAGTTGGTCAGTGCATTCAGATCGATTTTTCATCCTTCGAAACACAAGCAAACAGAGATGCATTATACGTCTATGATGGTACATCTACCACAGGGCCATTGATTGGAATATTTTCTGGGAGTTTAGCTCCATTTACAGTTACGTCTTCAACGGGTTGTATTACTGTTCAATGGGAATCAGATGGTGGTACAGTGTTGCCTGGATGGTTTGGTGTTTTCAGCTGTGTACCATGTTCAGGTGGTACAACAGGTCACAGTATGGGTATGGGAAATCTAAATACTTGTTCTGAAGACTTGTTTGACAGTGGTGGCTCTAGTGGGTCGTATAATGATTTTGAATATTATGTTGAAACGTACTGTTCAAATGATCCAGGTCTTTGTATACAGATCGAATTCAATTCATTTGCTACAGAAGCAGGTGCTGATATATTATACATTTATGATGGGAATTCAAATACGGCACCATTGATTGGTTCCTATTCGGGAAGTTTAGGTTCTTTTACGGTTTCAGGTACATCTGGCTGTGTGACATTTGAGTGGTCTTCTAATGGATTAATTACTAGTTTAGGTTGGGATGCTACTCTTTCATGTGTCAACTGTCCAACGTGCACGGATGGTATATTGAATGGATTAGAAATAGGTGTTGATTGTGGTGGACCGACTTGTCCGCCTTGTCCATGTTCATCCTATCCAGTACCAAACGACGAAGCATGTTGTGCTACGCCTGTTCCTGTGAACCCTGCACAGCTTTGTACTACTACTGTTCCTGGAACTGTATTAAATGCCACGCAGTCGTTCAACACAAATGGATGTTTTGGTACCGCAGATGATGATGTTTGGTTCGAATTTATAGCTACGAATTCAGTACATTATATTGATTTATTGAATGTTACTGGATCTACAACCGATCTATATCACTCCGTATATGATGGAACTTGTTCTGCTACGACAGGACCTCTTTTGTGTAGTGACCCAAATTCCAGTACTGTTGGTGGTTTAATACCTGGGAACACATACTATCTAAGGATTTATACATGGACGTCAACAGGTAGTCAAAATACAACATTTGATGTTTGTATCACTTCACCACCGCCGCCACCAACCAATGATGAGGTATGTAGCTCAATCAACGTGGATGTGAACCCAACTCAGGTTTGTGCTTCAGTCACACCTGGTTATATTACAGGGGCAACTCAATCACCTGAGCCTAATGGTTGTTTTGGTACTGCTGATGACGATGTGTGGTTTGATTTTGTAGCCACGAATACATCACATTACATATCACTATTGAATGTATCAGGGTCCACTACAGATCTATATCATTCTGTTTATGCAGGGCCATGTTCGAATCCAGGAACTGAATTGATTTGTTCTGATCCAAATAATAGTACCGTTACAGGATTAATTCCTGGTAACACATACTATATCAGAGTGTATACTTGGACGTCAACTCCAGGTCAGAATGTAAATTTCAATGTCTGTGTTGCAACACCACCACCACCGCCAACTAATGACGATCCTTGTGATGCTATCACGGCATCCGTAAATCCAGATCAAACCTGTACACTTATAAATAATGGATATTGTGTCGGTGCCACACAGTCGTTGCCAGGTTGTGTAGGTACGGCTGATGATGATGTGTGGTTTGTATTTACTGCTTTGGCCCCTATACATGACATCATCTTATCTAATATTGGTGGTACAACTGACCTTGTTCATGAAGTTTTCTCTGGTCCATGTACTGCATTGACATCGATTTCATGTAGTGATCCTAACACTAGTACAGTAACTGGATTAACAGTGGGTGATCAGTATTATGTCAGAGTATACACATATAGTAGTATCGGTTCTAATTCTTCTTTTGATCTGTGTATCAATTCTCCTTGTGGGTTGAATTCTAGTGCACCAGATTGCAATTTGAATTACTCCATGTCAACCATTCCTTACGCACCGGTAAGTTATAACACGGGAGCACCGATGACCTTTTCGGACGATATATTTGCAAGTTCTTTTACACCGATCGGGTTTGATTTTTGTTTCGATGGTGTAGTTTATTCGGAATGTTTAGTTTCGTCCAATGGATATATTATGTTCCCCGGATGTTATTCTACTCACGATGGCTCAATATCAAATCCTGGTGGGTATTCACCATGGAGTATTAGTCAGGCAGCTCCAAATAATACGGATGCACCTACGAATGCCGTTATGTTGACATGGCAAGACTTGAATCCTAATATTGGCGGTACAATCCGTACCCACACATTCGGTACTGCACCCAACCGCGTTTTTGTTGTGACCTACCAGAGCATTTCCATGTTTTCTTGTACAAGCACGTTCTTTTCCGCACAAGCTATGTTTCATGAAACAACTAATAATATTGAGTTTCACATAGGAGAGAAGCCCATGTGTCCAGGTTGGAACAGTGGAGCTGGTATCATGGGACTCAATAATTTTGATGGAACTATAGCTGCAGTACCTAATGGATACAATTATCCGACACAATGGTCTGTTTTATCTACACAGCCAGAAGCACACCTCTTTGCATCAAATTGCACAAATGGTGAGTGCATCGTTATTTTACAGACTGAGATTGTTCAATTTACTGGAGAGGCAATAGGGTCTGATAATATTCTATCATGGAAAACGGTTAGCGAAGATAATCTCTCTCATTTTGTTGTCGAGCGTTCGATCAATGGTGGTATCTCTTTTGAAGCGATAGCACAACAGCCCTCTAAAGGTAATGGATCAACCTATACATATGTTGATCAAAATATGTCGGATAAGGAGCAGGTATATTACCGTTTGAGAATGGTTGATCATACAGAGAAGAACGCATATTCGAAAGTCATCAATATAACCAGGGATTTCAATTCTGTTGATGGTGTCTTAATTTTTCCAAATCCAGCTAATGAATTAATTAATGTAAATTTATCAAATGCACGATTGAGTGAACAAATTTTGGTTTTTGATAACTTAGGCCAAATACTTCATTTAACTAGTAGCTATGATAAAAATATTGTATCTTTAAATACCAAAGGACTTATACCTGGTTTATACATGATGAAAATTTCTTTGGTGAATGGTCGTACGATTCACAAAAAGTTCATCATAAACTAACAACTTACTCAACTAACGAAAAGGGCCTTCCAACTGGAAGGCTTTTTTTATGTTGATCCGTTAGTACAAATGAATGAATGCATCTTTGAATCTAATTTTATTTGTATTTTTGTGATATCATTTAAATCGTATAGGATTTAAAA
>CAXQBA010000227.1:0-31385 GCA_964221885.1 Luminiphilus sp.
GAAAAATGATATCTTGAATGCAATGAATTTGAGTGAAAACAGAGATGCTATGCAAAAATTAAGGCATATTTTAAAATAATCGTATGTAGTGTTGAACATCTAAAAAATAATTAATACCTTTGCATTCTGTATTAAATAAAGAGGTAAAGAGTTCTACCAATCAAATAATACAACGAAGAAAAAACACGAAAAAGAAAGATAAAATGAAAACAATTACGATTAAAGGAACTGTTCGCGAAAGTGTTGGAAAAAGAAGTTCAAAGGATGTTCGTAAAAATGATGCAGTACCATGTGTTATTTATGGTGGTGAGAAAAACATCCACTTAAGTGCACAAACATTAGATCTTAGAGATTTGATTTACACGAATGAATTTAGAAAAGCACAGGTCGAAGTTGATGGTGTAACTTACAACGCTTTTGTTAAAGATGTTCAGTACCATCCAGTAACAGATCGTATTCTTCATGTTGACTTCCAAGAGTTAGTTGAAGGGAAGAAAGTGAAAACTGAAATTCCTGTTAAATTAGTTGGGAGTCCTAATGGAGTTAAAGTAGGTGGTGTATTAGTGCAAAAGCTTAGAAAGCTAAAAGTAAAAACAACACCAGATCTTTTATCTTCTTCTATTGAAGTAGATGTTACTTTATTAGAATTAGGTAAGTCTATACGTATTCGTGACGTAAAGGCTAGAGAAGGAATTGAGATCATGAATTCTGGTGGAATTCCACTAGCGTCTGTTGATATTCCACGTGCACTTCGTTCTGCTCAATCACAACAAGTGAAAGAAGAAGGAGAAGAGGTTTAATGAAATTATTCAGCAATAAACTATAGACGTAACGATTCCGTTACGTCTATTTTTGTTTCATATGTTTTCTTGGTTCAAAAGAGATACAAAAAAAGGAATTGACGTGAAATTTCTAGTTGTTGGATTGGGCAATCCAGGGACTCAGTATAGTGGGACCCGACATAATATTGGTTTCGATGTATGCGATCTTATTGTTGCAAGAAAAGGTGTTGCATACGATACGGAAAAATATGCTCAAGTAGCTATTTGTAAAATTCGTGGCAAACAAATTGCATTGATCAAACCAACCACCTGCATGAATTTGTCGGGAAAAGCGGTTCGGTTTTGGGCTTCTAAATGGAAGTTAAAACCTGAGCAGATCATAGTAGTTGTAGATGACCTCAACCTTGATTTTGGTCGCATTCGAATTAAAAAGAAGGGTGGTGCTGGAGGCCACAATGGTTTAACGGATATTGAACGAACTTTACAAACAAGTCAGTATAATCGAATTCGAATTGGTATAGGTAACAGCTTTCATAAAGGACGGCAATCCGATTATGTGTTAGGGCGGTGGAACGATGAAGAAGTCAAAATTTTACCGCAAGTGATCGAACATGTGGCCAATGGAATCGAATCGATCGTGCATATCGGTCTTGATCGGTCTATGAATCAGTTCAATACGCAGATCATTAAAAAGTAATTAAAGATCCCCTTTTAATAATTGATCTAGTGAGTTGGGTAGACCTGCTTTAGTCAACCATTTTTCAATGACATCTTTTTGATAGATAAAGGCATTGATATTTATTGTTGTTCCATCTCCTAAGATGAACCTACGCTCGATAGGTTTATTACCATTGTAAGAAATAGATAGCTGTGTCAGTTTTCGCTGCTCATTTTGTTGCGTTTCACGAATGATCTGTTGTTGCTTGTTGAAATGAGTGATAACCATGTAGGACAGACTTTCGTCTTTTCTGAATCGTTTTTCGATCAAGCTATCGAGTTGATCTTTACTGTAGAAATAGATTTTTTGTTTAAAGACACGGGTGCCATGCCATGTCGTTGATCTTATAATTTTGTTATCTGGTGTGTATTCGTACGTTATTTTATTTCGAACGACATCATTTACTCGTTTTTCATACGCCACTAATCTACCATTAGCAAAGTTCTTTTGTATGATTTCTTTTTCAATCGAGTATTTTGATGTCTTTGCATCTTTGACCTTTCTTTTTTTGGTCTGGATGTCAAGTTGAATACCATGTTGATTTCGCTTTATTCTTCTATGCAGCCTAGTATTGTAATAAAATCCATTCACCCGGATTAGGCTATCTTTGGCATATGCATAAACATAATGTCTTCGCTTCCCTCTTTTTTCAATTACTTTTCCTGAAAGACTAATTGTATTCCAGTGAAAAAACGTACGCCATTTTTTTAATTTGCCTTTTTTATAACAATAATCGTCACAATAAAGAGAGGTGTTGTTTCTATAATCATAACTGCATTTTGCTACTAGATTGCCAGTAGCATCAAAGGTCATGGTGTCCTCTTTTACAACTTCATCATACCTGTCATATAATTGCCTATTTGTTATTTGACCATTGGTTAAAAGGCAAACTTGTCTTGTAGTGGTTGTGTCCAACCCTTGAACTGTGACTTTTTTATCAATGATCTGAGATCCTTTCTTTACAATGGATTTATTAGTTAGCTGTCTAATGTCGACACCATTCTGTTGAAATTGTATATCCGTTGTTTGAGGTGTTATCGAATCGATTCGATACAGTTTGATACGTTTGAAGGTGGTATCTTCACGCTGGATTTGGTAGAAAAATTCGGCTTTAATATCATACTGACAGTAACAAACATGCAGGCTGAGCATATAAATAAAACAATGAATGATGATCCAACGCATAAAAAAAAGGGTTTGCATGTGCACGCAAACCCAATTTAGCCTTTTTTTAAACAGAATAAAGTCGAAATATGATGTTTATACCTTCATAACGTAAAGAGATTGAAAAACGCTGCTTCAAGCTATTAATATCTTTTATTTTTTACGCCTATTTAAAATATTTAGTAAATTGAAAAAAAAATAAATGGGCAGGCAATACCTAGAAACCGAACAAAAAGCACTCGAGATCAATTTAAATGAAAAGATCTATGGCACTTTTGCAGAAATTGGTGCAGGTCAAGAGGTGGCTGGATATTTTTTTAATGTAGGTGCTTCTTCAGGCACGGTTGCTAAAACTATGTCAGCTTATGACAAATTCGTATCAGATGATATTTATGGATACGAACAAAGCGGTCGGTACGTCTGTGAATCGCGATTGTATAAAATGTTGAATCATGAATACAATCTGGTCATCAATCGCTTATCTGCTGAACGACCGGATTCATTACTTTTTGCATTTGCCGATACGATAGAAACATTGAACTACCACAAGACCAATCATGGTCAAGGATGGATGGGTATACGATTTCAATCGACACCACATGGTGAACCCAATGAGATGGTCCTTCATGTCGAGTTGTTGGATACCAATACACGATTACAGCAGCTAGCGGTTGGTCGTTTAGGTGTAAATATGGTTTTTTCATGCTTTAGCTATGGAGCAGATTATAAAATGATCCTTGAGTCTTTGATGGATAATATTGAGGCAAGGGTTCGAATCGACATGGTTCGGTTTGATGGACCAAAATTCAAGGATGTAAATAATAGTCTGGTGGCACTCGAATTAGTTCGTCAGAAAATGACTAATGTAGCTGTCATATCAAAAAATGGAATACCCTTACACGTATCTGAATTCATGTACAAAAAAGAGGTGTTATTGATCCGTGGAGGTCATAAACCGATCACATTACGTACCTTAGATCGACTTAATGCATCTACAAAAAAGTTTCACAGTGACCTTTCTGAGCGATCCAAAGGAATGGAAGTCTTGTCTGAATTGACTATGGCTAAACTTAAGAAAGATACGGGTAAAGTGGATGAACAAGACTTTTTAGATCGGATCGAGTTGTTGAATGGAATGGGTCAGCGGGTCATGATCACCCAATGTACGTTTTACAGAGAGGTGATTCAATACCTGACAAAATACAGAGTCTTTAAACTAGGCTTGGTGTTAGGAGCTAGAGAATTAGCAGATTTAGTCTCTAAGAAATTTTATGCATCAAAGGATGGACAGCTACTCGCTTCCTTTGGTGAAGTTTTTACAAAGAATGTTCAGTTCTACACATATCCTGATCAAAAGGAGGGTACGGGTGAGTTGATCGACTCTCACAATTTGATCGTTCCTGATGGTGTCAAGTTTCTGTACAAACATATTGTAGATAATAAACAGGTAGTGGATATTGTCGATGTCAAAAAACAGTATTTACATATTTACTCATCCGATGTGATCAGGTTGTTGAAAAACGACGAAGGATCATGGGAGCAAATGGTACCAAAGCGAGTTGCCGAGTTAATCAAGGCTAAAAATCTATTTGGATTTCCATGTGAGAAAGTAGAATTTGACTATTAATAGCTATCTTTGCGCCTACATTGATACATAAAAGGCGTTTTACATGAAAAAAATGAAAGCAGTTGTGCTGCAGCAATTCGGTGAACCATCGAAAGCATTTGAATTAAAAGACGTAGATATGCCGGTCATATCAACGGGAGAGATTTTGATAGAGGTCGAGACATTCGGTTTGAATTTTGCAGATGTAACTGCACGACAAGGTCTGTATCAAGATTGTCCTAAATTACCGACGATTTTGGGCTATGAAGTAGTCGGCCGAATCATTGAGGTAGCCGAAGATGTATCAACACTTAAAGTCGGTGACCGAGTTGTATCATTAACACGCTTTGGTGGTTATGCCCAATTTGCAAAGTCAGACCATCGGGCTGCCGTAAAAATATCCGATGAAATGTCATCAGCTGAAGCAACCTGCATTGCTACACAATATGCAACAGCCTATTTTTGCGCTTGCTATACTACCATGCTCCACCCAAATGAAAAAGTATTGATTCAAGCTGCTGCAGGTGGGGTGGGCAGTGCTTTAGTTCAACTGGCGAAACACCGAGGATGTGAGGTATATGGGACGGCTGGTTCAGAGGAAAAATTGGCTTATTTAAGGTCTATTGGAGTCGATCATCCGATCAATTACAGGAACGTAGATTTCTATGATCACCTTGTAGGTTTGGGATTAAAGGGTAAGATCAATGTTGTTTTCGATAGCTTAGGAGGTAATGATGTGAAGAAGGCTCGAAAGCTATTGAGTGTTGGTTCTGGCCGAATCATTTGTTTTGGTGCGGCAAGTCGATCAGGGAAAAGTAGGAATCCGATCAATGATCTGAAATTAGTCTTGGGCTTTGGAATTGTACCGATGGTAACGATGCTTTTAAAATCGCAAGGATTTACAGGGGTGAATATGCTTCGTATAGCAGATAATCAACCGGAGGTTTTATCTTATTGTATGAGAAAAGTTGAGGAACTGATTCAGTCTGGTGTCCTTAAGCCCAAAGTTTATAAAGAGTTTCCAGTCGATCAGATAGGTCAAGGACATATGTGTCTTCAAGACCGATCCTCTATTGGTAAAGTTGCAATTCATTGGTCTTGATGTTTTTTAATAAAAAGAAACGGAAACAAGAACCTCCTACAAAGCAGGAGATACCTTTTGATCAATTAAAAGAAGGTGAAGACTATGAAATAGTAAATGGGCTATTGGTTTTTACCGCTAATTACCTAAAAAAAAGAGGGTACTGTTGCGAAAATAGATGCTTAAATTGTCCGTACGGCATTCACGATACCCCATAAATTCGATTTTTTAGACAAAAAAAGGACAATTATATTTTAATAATAAAATATCTATTGTACCTTTGCATTCTCAAATAGACAAGTGTCTATTGGTGAATTGAAACATAATTTAACAAATTTAAAGCAATTTTTTAGATGCCTACTATAAACCAATTAGTCAAAAAAGGTAGAAAGGTCATCAAGCTTGCAAGTAAAGCTAGAGCTTTGGATTCTTGTCCACAGAAACGTGGTGTATGTACTCGTGTTTACACGACTACACCTAAGAAACCAAACTCAGCACTACGTAAAGTTGCGAAAGTAAGATTAACCAATGGTATTGAGGTGATCGCCTACATACCAGGAGAGGGACACAACTTACAAGAGCACTCTATTGTACTTGTTAGAGGAGGCCGTGTAAAAGATTTGCCAGGTGTACGTTACACGATTGTTCGTGGTGCGTTGGATACAGCTGGTGTAAATGATAGAAGACAAGCTCGCTCTAGGTACGGAACAAAACGTCCTAAAGCTGCAAAGAAATAGTTTTATTAAATGTTGATTAAGCATCAAAGAAGTTGGTGCTGAAGCTAGGGTAACCTTACAACTGCTTAAATTTTAAAGAATGAGAAAGAGAAAACCGAAAGTGCGAGTCGTCTCGCCAGATCCTCGTTATAATGATATACAAGTAACGAGATTCGTCAATATGTTAATGTTAGATGGTAAGAAGAGTACTGCATTTAGAGTATTTTATGATGCCATGGACATTGTTGATGATAAATCAGAAGAATCTGCCCATGAAACATTCTTAAAGGCATTGAAAAATGTAATGCCTCAAGTGGAAGTCCGCTCCAGAAGAGTTGGAGGTGCGACTTTTCAAATACCAACCGAAATCCGTCCGGAGCGCCGCATATCAGTGGCTATGAAATGGTTGATCAAATTTTCAAGACAACGAAGTGGAAAAGGTATAGCTAACAAGCTTGCCGCTGAAGTACTTGCCGCCTCTAAGGGGGAAGGATCTGCTGTGAAGAAGAAAGAAGATACTCACAGAATGGCAGAATCCAACCGTGCATTTGCTCACTTTGGTAAACGTAGAAGTAAATAATTTAATCATTCACAAATTTCTTAAAGCCGTTTGACGTCATGGCAAATAAAAATCTAAACTTTTTAAGAAACATTGGTATCGCTGCTCACATTGATGCAGGTAAGACCACTACTACTGAGCGTATTCTTTACTACACAGGTATCAGTCACAAGATTGGTGAGGTGCACGATGGTGCAGCTACTATGGACTGGATGGAGCAAGAACAGGAGAGAGGTATTACGATTACATCAGCAGCAACAAAAACCAATTGGAATTGGAAAGATCAATCGTACGATGTGAATATCATTGATACACCCGGTCACGTTGATTTCACCGTTGAGGTAAATCGTTCACTTCGTGTATTGGATGGTCTTGTGTTCTTATTCTGTGCTTCAAGTGGTGTGCAACCACAATCTGAAACCAACTGGCGTTTGGCGGATGGTTATAAAGTACCACGTATCGCTTTTGTCAACAAAATGGACAGAATGGGTGCGAACTTTTTCGAAACGATCAACCAAATGCGTGATGTATTATGTGCAAACGCAGTTGCACTTCAAGTACCAATTGGTGCTGAGGATGACTTTAAAGGTGTTGTTGATTTGATTACAAATGAAGCAATCATCTGGAACGAACAAGATATGGGTATGACCTATGAGGTGGTGCCAATTCCTGAAGATTTACAAGATGAGGTAGCTGAGCGTAGAGGCGAATTATTAGAAGCCGTTGCTGAGCATGACGAAACAGAAACATTGCTTGACAAATATTTCGACGATCCAGATTCAATTACAGTTGAAGAGATCAGAGATGTTGTGCGTAAAGCTGTATGTAACCTAACTATCATTCCAGTGATGTGTGGTTCAGCATTTAAAAATAAAGGTGTTCAAGCCGTTTTAGATGCAGTTTGTGCGTACTTACCTTCACCGTTGGATGTTGAAGCAGTTACAGGTACTAACCCTGATACAGAGGAAGAAGAAACAAGACCTGCTGAGTTTGATGCACCATTCTCTGCATTAGCATTTAAGATCGCTACAGATCCTTATGTTGGTCGTTTGGCTTTCTTCCGTGCTTATTCAGGAACATTAGATGCTGGTTCATATGTATTAAATACACGTTCAGGGAAAAAAGAGCGTATCTATCGTATTTATCAGATGCACTCTAACAAACAGAATCCACTAGAAAAAGTACAAGCTGGTGATATTGCAGCGGCTGTAGGTTTTAAGAATATCAAAACTGGTGATACTCTTTGTGATCTTGATAACCCGATCGTTCTAGAAAGTATGATCTTCCCAGATCCAGTAATTGGTCTTGCCATTGAGCCGAAGACTCAGAAAGATGTTGAGAAGCTTGGTATGGCATTAGCTAAATTATCAGAAGAAGATCCGACATTCCAGGCTAAATACGATGAAGATACTGCTCAAACAGTTATTTCTGGTATGGGTGAGCTTCACTTAGAGATTATTGTTGATCGTTTGAAGCGTGAGTTCAAGGTTGAAGTAAACCAAGGTGCTCCACAGGTAAATTACAAAGAGGCATTAACAAAGACCGTATCTCACAGAGAGCGTTTGAAAAAACAAACGGGTGGTTCAGGTTTATTTGCCGACATGGAATTCGAATTAGGACCTGCTGACCAGGAATTCTTAGATTCAGACGACTTCAAGAACGGTAAATCTAAACTACAGTTCGAATGGGGTATTACAGGTGGATCCATTGACAAAGCATATATCAACCCGATCACCAAAGGGTTTGAAGCTATGATGTATAACGGAGTCCTTGCTGGTTACAACATTGACAGTATGAAAGTACGAGTTTATGATGGATCGATGCACAACGTGGATTCAAAGCCGATTGCTTTCGAATTATGTGCAAAAGAGGGTTTCAAAGCAGCGGCTAACTCTTGTTCTCCAGTTATTCTTGAGCCGATCATGAATCTTGAGGTGATTACACCGGATGAATACATGGGTTCAATTATTGGTGATTTGAACAGACGTCGTGGATTGATGAAAGGTCAAGAGCCTAAAGGAAATGCATTGGTTATTAAAGCTGATGTTCCTTTATCTGAGATGTTTGGTTATATCACTGACCTACGTACATTAACTTCAGGTAGAGCATCATCTAACATGACGTTCTCTCACTACTCTGCAGCACCGAACAATATTGCTGATAAAGTAATTGAGGAATCAAAAGGACAAACCGTTTAATATTTAAAATTTAATCATAAAAATAGATTTGAGGCATGAATCAAAAAATTAGAATCAAATTACGCTCTTACGATCATAACTTAGTTGACAAGTCAACAGCAAAGATCGTTAAGACGGTACGTAATACCGGAGCTGTTGTAACAGGTCCGATTCCGCTGCCCACGCATAGAAAGATTTTCACCGTTTTACGTTCTCCACACGTTAACAAGAAGTCGCGTGAGCAGTTTCAACTTCGCACTCACAAAAGGTTGATCGAGATATATAGCTCGACAGCTAAAACAGTAAGTGCTTTAGAAAAGCTTGAATTGCCTAGTGGCGTCGACATTCAAGTCAAATTAATGTAATTGTTAACTAAGAATTAATTCAAAAATATAAATCGTGGAAGGATTAATAGGTAAAAAAATAGGAATGACTAGCGTCTTCACCGAAGACGGTAGAAACCATGCCTGTACGGTTGTTGAATTAGGTCCATGTGTGATCACACAGGTTAAAACTGTTGAAACAGATGGTTACGATTCACTTCAGCTAGGCTATGGCGAAAAAAGAGAAAGAAGAACAACAGCTCCTTTAAGAGGTCACTTTGCAAAAGCAAATACAACTCCAAAAAGTAAAGTGGCTGAATTTAGATTCATGACTTCTGAAAAAGGATTAGGTGATGCGATCACAGTCGATGAGGTGTTCAATGAAGGAGATCTTGTTGAAGTATCGGGTACATCTAAGGGAAAAGGTTTTCAAGGTGTTGTGAAGCGTCACGGATTCGGTGGTGTAGGTCAGACTACTCACGGTCAGCATAACCGCCAACGTGCACCTGGTGCTATTGGTGCTTGTTCTTACCCAGCAAAAGTATTCAAAGGATTACGTATGGGTGGTAGAATGGGTGGCAAGCGTGTCACAACAATCGGATTGGAAATACTTAAGATTCTTCCTGAGAAGAATGTTTTGTTAATCAAAGGAGCTATACCTGGTCACAAAGGTGGGTTCGTAACTGTTAAGAAATAATCATGAAATTAGAGGTATATAACATAAAAGGAGAGAGCATCGGTAGAGAAGTAGAATTGTCTTCTGATGTATTCGGTCTAGAGCTGAATGAAAAACACGACCATGTTGTTTATCTAGCTGTAAAGCAATATTTAAATGCGCAGCGTCAAGGTACACACAAGTCTAAAGAAAGAAATGAGATCAAGGGATCTACGAAAAAGATCAAACGTCAAAAGGGTACCGGTACGGCTCGTGCAGGTAGCATGAAGAACCCTCTTTTTAGAGGTGGTGGACGCATGTTCGGTCCTCGTCCTAGAAACTATGCGATTCAGTTGAATAAAAAGGTTAAGAAATTAGCTAGAAAAGCAGTCTTGACAAATAAGTTCAATGAAGGTGCTATTCAAATCGTAGAAGATTTCTCATTTGATTCTCCAAGAACAAAAGAGTATAAATCATTTTTGAATAATTTATCTGCTGACGGTAAGGACCTTACAACAGCTAAGAGTTTATTGGTCCTCGATGCGCCATTGGTTGACAAAGAACCTTTAAAGCCTGCTTTCCCAAGAAAGTTGAGAGGTGCCAAAAACAGAGCAAAGTACAAATCTCAAGTGGAGCAGTACGTAACTGATCTCAAAGACTACAAAGAGTCGAAGCGTTCATATTACGAAACGGTAGATGCATCTATCGATAAAGCTGAGAAACTGTATGATAACATTGTACTTTCTTCCCGCAATTTGAAAAATGCTGAGGTAGTTGATGCGAAGAATGTAAACATCTTCGAATTAATGAATGCAGATCACATTTTAATGTCGGAAGGAGCTCTTAATCAATTGACAGATATTTTATCATAATTGTAAAAAACTAGAAAAATGAGCAAGCAATATATCATCATTCGACCGATACTATCTGAGAAGTCTACGAATCTTGCCAGCGATATTGCGTTGAACAAGTATACATTCGAAGTAGATAGATCAGCGAATAAGATTGAGATCAAAACAGCTGTAGAACAGCAGTTTGGAGTAAAAGTAACAGATGTAAATACATACATTCGTCCAGGTAAATCCAGATCTAGAATTGTTAAAGGTCGTCAGACTAAAGGCCAGACTTCAGCTTCTAAAAGAGCCGTAGTAACTGTTGCTGATGGAGAGATGATCGATGGCTTCTATGGAGCTGAAGAACAGTTCGATTCAATGGAGGATCTAGAATTGAATGGATAATTATTAAATAACTATAGTTTACGAAACTGATAAATTCGTTTTAAAATGCCAGTAAAAAAGTTTAATCCGGTTACACCAGGAACTCGACAGAGAGTGGCAAATGCGTTCACTGAACTTACCTCAGCAACACCTGAGAAGAGTTTGATCGCAAAGCAGTCCAAGTCAGGTGGCCGCAACAATGAAGGACACAGAACAGTCCGTTATAAAGGTGGAGGACACAAGCGTAGATACCGTGTTATCGATTTCAAACGCGAAAAGGAAATGGTCCCTGCTAAAGTGAAATCTATTGAGTATGATCCAAACAGAACTGCATTCATTGCTTTGTTGGTTTATGCAGATGGAGAGAAGCGTTATATTCTTGCGCCGAATGGTATCCAAGTAGGTGATACAGTTATTTCAGGGAATAATATTGCTCCTGATCTAGGAAACTGTTTACCGATCGGTGAGATTCCATTAGGTACAAAAGTTCACAATATTGAAACACGCCCAGGTAAAGGTGGTGTGTTGGTTCGCTCTGCTGGAGCAGGTGCTGAATTAGCAGGTAAAGATGGGAAGTATGTATTAATTAAATTACCATCATCTGAGACTCGTCTAGTTCTTGCAACATGTAAAGCAACAGTTGGTGAGGTTTCTAATAAAGATCACGGTTTGACAGTAATTGCTAAAGCAGGTCGTAATCGTTGGTTAGGAAAGAGACCTAGAGTAAGAGGTGTAGCTATGAACCCAGTAGATCACCCGATGGGTGGTGGTGAAGGTCGTGCTTCTGGTGGACATCCTCGTTCAAGAACGGGTATCATGTCTAAAGGTCAGAAGACTAGAAACACCAAAAAGTATTCAAATAAGTTTATTGTAACCAGAAGAAAATCTAAGTAATTATTATGGCACGTTCACTTAAAAAAGGGCCTTACGTATACTACAAACTATTAAAGAAAGTTGCGAAGGCAAAAGAATCAAAGAAAAAGACAGTGATCAAGACTTGGTCTAGAGCGTCTATGATCATTCCTTATATGGTTGGTGAGACTATTGCTGTACATAATGGGAAAACACACATTCCTGTTTTGATCACAGAGAACATGGTTGGCCATAAATTGGGGGAATTTTCACCTACTAGAAATTACAGAGGTCACTCTGGCAACAGAAAATAATAGAATAAAGAAATAATAGATAAGATATGGAACAGAATACTGAGTTCGTAACAGCCGTAGCAAAGATCAAAGGCTGTGGTATGTCAGCCAGAAAAATGAGACTTGTTGCTGATGTGGTTCGCTCAAACGATGTTGAGTCGGCGTTAGCTACGCTTCGTTTCACTAAAAAAGAAGCGGCTCGTTGGTTGGAGAAGTTATTGACTTCTGCCATTGCTAACTGGAGTGTACTTACAGGTGAAGAGGCGGACGATTACAATCTTAAAGTGAGTGCTATTTGGGTAGACCAAGGGCCTCAGTTGAAACGATTTAGACCTGCTCCTCACGGTAGAGCACACCGCATCCGTAAACATACTTGCCATGTCACACTTCAAGTAACTAATACAGTTGCTATGGAGCAGGCAGTTCAAGAAGTTGTTGAGGAAGACATGGAAGAAAACGTAATTGAAGAAACAGAATAATAAATACTTATGGGACAAAAGACAAATCCTATTGGCAATCGTTTAGGAATCATTCGTGGATGGGACTCTAACTGGTTCAGTCCAGCCAATAAATATGCAGAAAATGTAATTGCTGATGAGCAGATCCGTCGTTACCTACGTGTACGTATCGACAAGGGCGGTATCTCTCGTATTGTTATCGAGCGTACTTTGAAGCGTATTACGGTTACGATCCACACATCTAGACCAGGTATCATTATCGGTAAAGGTGGTCAGGAAGTTGACAACATCCGTGAGGAGTTGAAGAAATTGACTAAGAAAGATGTTCAGATCAATATTCTTGAGATCAGAAAGCCTGAGTTAAGCGCTCAGATCGTTGGTGAGACAATTGCTAAGCAGATCGAATCTAGAATCAATTATCGTAAGGCGATCAAAATGTCGATCCAATCAACAATGAGAGCTGGAGCAGAAGGAATCAAGGTTCGTGTTTCAGGCCGTTTGAATGGTGCTGATATGGCTCGTTCTGAGGAATACAAAGAAGGTCGTTCACCATTGCACACATTCAGAGCGGATGTTGATTATGCTAATGTTGAGGCTCAGACAGTATATGGTAAAATCGGTTTGAAAGTTTGGTTATGTCGTGGAGAGATTTACGAAAAAGTAGATCTATTCCCAACTACTTCTAAACGTGATAAGAAATCATCCGGAAGAGGTTCTCGTTCAGATGGAAGAAGATCACGAGGCGATCGCTCAAGAAAGAAGTAAAAAACTAATCTTGATAATTAAGATTTTTCAAAAAAAATTTATAATTTTGCACTCGCTTTAAAATGAAGAGTGTTAGAAATTTTTAAGAAATGTTACAACCAAAAAAGACAAAATATCGCAAGCAGCAGAAAGGAAGATTGAAAGGTCTTGCTCAGCGCGGCTCTTCAATTTCGTTCGGTTCGTTTGGTATCAAAACGCTTGAAGAGGCTTGGATCACAAGTCGCCAGATTGAGGCAGCTCGTAGTGCGATGACGAGATACATGAAACGTGAAGGTAAAGTATGGATCCGTATTTTCCCTGATAAGCCTGTTACAAAGAAGCCTTTAGAGGTACGTATGGGTAAGGGTAAAGGTGGTTTGTCTCACTATGTTGCAACGATCAAGCCAGGACGTGTTCTTTTCGAACTTGATGGTGTTCCGATCGAAGTAGCACAAGAGGCATTGCGTTTAGCGGCTCAGAAGTTACCTGTTAAAACTAAATTTGTAACCCGAGTCGATTACGTATAACTCATAAAGAGAAACAGTTATGGCAAAGTTGGAATTAAAAGATATGAATATTGATCAATTGAGATCTGAATTGACGAGTACTGAAGCTAGTTACTACGATATGAAGTTTAAGAACGCTACGTCGTCACTTCATAATACGTCTGAGATTAAAACAGTACGCAGAGATATAGCTCGATTGAAAACAAGAATAAGAGAAATTGAATTAGAATCTTCAACGGAGAAAAGAGACAAGATCCAAAGTCGTAGAAGATTTGCTAAAAAAGTAAAGAAGTAAACGCATATGGAAGCGCAATCTAGAAATCTACGCAAGCAACGTACAGGTGTTGTTGTAAGTAATAAGATGGACAAAACCATCTCCGTTTCTGTTGAAAGAAAGGTATTGCACCCTATTTATGGCAAGACTTTGAAGAAGTCAAAGAAGTTTCTTGCTCATGACGAGGAAAACAGTTGCAACATTGGTGATATTGTTAAAATCATGGAAACAAGACCTCTTAGTAAAAGAAAGAGATGGCGTTTACTTGAAATTATTGAAAGAGCTAAATAACAAGATAAATTATGATACAGCAAGAATCAAGACTTGGCGTAGCTGATAACACTGGAGCAAAAGAGGTACTATGTATCAAGGTGCTTGGTGGATCTAAAAGAAGATACGCGTCGATTGGCGACATCATCGTTGTCACTGTCAAGGATTCCTCTCCTGGTGGTCTTAAAAAAGGAACTGTTTCTAAAGCAGTCATTGTAAGGACAAAGAAAGAGATCAGACGTAAAGATGGATCTTACATTCGCTTTGATGATAACGCAGTTGTTTTATTAACAGCAAATGAAGAGCCTAGAGGTACACGTATTTTCGGACCTGTTGCGAGAGAGTTGCGTGATAGAGACTTTATGAGAATTGTTTCACTAGCACCAGAAGTGCTATAATACAAGCAAAATGAGAAATAATAGAAGAACCAAAATAAAGACGGGTGACACAGTGATTGTTTTATCTGGTGATTCCAAAGGTGAAACGGGTGTCGTTAAGCAGGTCAGCAAAAGTGATTACACTGCAGTTGTTGAGGGTGTTAACATGGTTAAGAAACATGTCAGACCTACGGCAGAAGCACCAGGTGGTATTGTTGACAAAGAAGCACCGCTACATTTATCTAAATTGATGCTTGTTGATGCCAATGGCGTAGCAAGTCGTACAAAAGTAGATTATTTAGATGGTAAGAAGGTTCGTAAATCAAAAAAAACACAGGAGGTAATATAACATGAGCTATCAACCGAGATTAAAGACATTGTACAGAGATCAGATTGTAGCGAAACTTATGGAAAAGTTTCAATACAAGTCGATCATGCAGGTTCCTAAATTGACTAAAATATGTGTTAGTCAAGGTGTAGGTCTGGCAACATCTGATAAGAAATTAGTTGACATTGCAGTTGATGAATTGTCAACGATTACAGGTCAGAAAGCTGTTAAGACGTACGCTAAGAAATCAATTTCAAATTTCAAGCTTCGTGATGGTATGCCTATTGGTGCACGCGTAACCTTACGTCGTGATCAAATGTACGAATTCTTGGATCGTTTGATTTCAATTGCACTACCTCGTGTACGTGATTTCAGAGGAATTAACGAAAAGAGCTTCGATGGTCGTGGTAATTACACTATGGGTATCACTGAACAAATCGTTTTTCCAGAGATTGATATCGATAAGATTCCACGCATCACAGGTATGGACATCACATTTGTAACAACTGCAAATACAGATGAAGAAGCGCTGGAACTATTGAAATTATTAGGACTACCATTCAAAAACCAATAATAATGGCTAGAAAATCAGTAATAGCAAGAGAAAGAAAAAGAGAACGATTAGTAGCAAAGTATGCTGATCTACGTGCTCAGTTGAAAAAAGAAGGCGATTATGATGCATTAGATAAATTGCCTAAAAATTCATCAAAAGTACGTTTACACAATCGTTGTAAATTAACAGGTAGACCAAAAGGATATATGCGTCACTTTGGTATATCAAGGGTAACATTTAGAGAGATGGCTGTCAAAGGTCTTCTTCCCGGTGTTACTAAAGCAAGTTGGTAATATTTTTTAATCAGTTGTTAACTCCTTACAAGGATAAGGAAAGTAACTTCGATAAACATTTATAATGGCATTAACAGATCCAATCGCGGATTATTTAACTCGCATCCGCAATGCTCAGATGGCAGGTCACCGTATGGTAGAAATCCCTGCATCAAATCTTAAGAAAAGAATCACAGAAATTCTTTATGACCAAGGTTTTATTCTTCGTTACAAATTCGAAGAAACAAAAAACAACCAAGGTGCAATCAAAATAGCGCTTAAATACGACAAGGACTCAAAACGTCCAGTCATTCAGAAATTGAAGCGTGTTTCCAAACCAGGTTTACGTAAATATGTACGTGCAAATGACCTACCAAGTGTTATCAATGGTTTAGGTCTTGCCATCATCTCTACTTCTAAGGGTGTTATCACTGATAAAGCTGCCCGTCAGAACAATGTAGGTGGTGAAGTATTATTTTATGTTTATTAATCCTTTTTTTAAGATTTAAAATTAGAGACTTATGTCTAGAATAGGAAAAACACCGATCGCAATTCCTTCAGGTGTTGAAATAAAAATAGAAAATAACCTTGTTGAAGTTAAAGGACCAAAAGGAACCTTGTATCAACAAGTGAATTGTGATGCTATCCAATTTGAAAGAGAAGAAGGACAGCTTCAATTACATATTGACAACGCTACAAAGCGTAATAAATCAATGCACGGTCTTTACAGACAACTTATCAATAATATGGTAGTTGGAGTAACTCAAGGCTACACATTAGAGTTAGAACTTCATGGTGTAGGTTATCGTGCTAAGAATACAGGTCAATTACTTGAACTTCAATTGGGATATTCGCATCCAGTTATGTTCTTATTGCCGGACGATGTAAAAGTTGAGACGAAAATGGACAAAGGGCAACCGCCATTAGTCATTCTTAACTCAATCGACAAACAGATGATCGGACAAATAGCTGCTAAGATCAGAGCATTCCGTAAGCCGGAACCATATAAAGGTAAAGGTGTACGATTCAAAGGAGAAAATATTAGACGTAAAGCAGGTAAAACAGCTGCTAAGTAACTTTTAAAAATATAACAATGGGTTCAAATACATTAAGTCGCCGTAAAAAGGTACACAGAAGAATAAGAAAGCATATTGTTGGTACTTCTGACAGACCTCGTTTATCTGTTTTTAGAAGTAACAAAGAGATCTATGCACAGGTTATTGATGATTCAACGAGTTCAACAGTAGTTTCTGCTTCTTCGAAAGAAGTAAAAGGAGATTCAAAATGTTTAGTTGCCAACGAAGTGGGTAAGTTAGTCGCTCAACGTGCAATCGAGAAAGGAATCAAAACTGTAATTTTCGATCGTTCAGGATATATTTATCATGGTCGCGTTAAGGCATTAGCAGAAGGTGCTCGTGGTACAAAGAACGAAGATGGAACTAATGAATTGTTGCAATTTTAAATAATAAGATCATGTCAAATAGAAATACAAACAGAGTAAAAGCTACCGACACTGAATTGAAAGAAAAGTTAGTTACGCTTAATCGTGTTGCTAAAGTTACTAAAGGTGGACGTACATTTAGTTTTGCAGCAATCGTTGTTGTAGGTGATGGACAAGGAACCGTTGGATACGGTCTTGGTAAGGCAAGAGAAGTTGCTAGTGCTATAACGAAGGCAGCTGATGATGCTAAGAAAAATTTAATCAAAGTTCCTATTTATAAAGGTACGATTCCTCATGAGCAACATGGAAAATACGGTGCTGGTAAAATATTAATCAAACCAGCTGCTGATGGTACTGGGGTTATCGCGGGTGGTGCAATGCGCGCTGTTCTTGAGGTAGCTGGGGTACAGAACGTATTGGCTAAGTCGCTTGGATCTTCTAATCCTCACAATGTTGTTAAAGCAACTGTGGATGCGTTGAGCAAATTGCGTTCTCCATACCAAATTGCAAAAGCAAGAGGAATTACAGTTGATAAAGTATTTAACGGTTAAAAAAAAGATCATGACGAAAGTAAAAATAACGCAGATCAAAAGTGTAATTGATCGTCCAAAGAATCAAAAGGCAACCATCAAAGCCCTAGGCTTGCGCAAGATCAATCAGACGGTTGAGAAGGAAGACAATCCTCAAATTCGTGGTATGATCAATAAAGTAAGTCATTTGGTGACTGTTGAGACAGTAGCTGGAACGGCCAAGAAAAAAGCGGCACCAGCTAAGAAGGCTGTTGAAGCTTCAAACGAAGAAGAGTAATAATTTATAAACGATAGTATAAATCATAAAGAAATGAAACTTAATTCACTTAAACCAGCTAAAGGTTCTGTTAAGTCCTCCAAAAGGATTGCCAGAGGTGTAGGTGCTGGTAGCGGCCGCACAGCAACACGTGGTCACAAAGGTGCTAAATCTCGTTCAGGCTATTCATCTAAGCGAGCTTTTGAAGGTGGTCAGATGCCACTTCAAATGCGTTTGCCTAAGCGTGGGTTCAAAAATACGCACAAGCGTTACAAAGGATCTCGTCCATCTAATTTTATTGCATGTAACCTTTCAACATTACAGGCGATGAATGAAGCAAATGGTACAACTGAATTCACACCTGCTTACTTCTTGGCTGAAAATCTTTACAATGCACCGTACAAAGTATTAGGTGATGGTGCAGTATCTACAGCTTTAGAGGTATCTGCGTACAGATTTTCAAAATCAGCTAAGGAGCAGATCGCAGCAGCTGGTGGTAATGCCTATTATGTATTGTCACTTAGCGCAATCCAAGGTGTAGCGAGCTCCCTAGGCAAAGATTCAATTAATGTTGAGGACTTGAGTACCTACTTTACATACTTATCAGCTGGAGACAAAGTACATGTTGTAGCTGAAGGAGCTGTTTCTACTGCCCTTACCATTGAGGTATCTAAAATTTCTGATGCAGCTAAAGAACAACTTGAGGCAGCAGGCGGAAGCGTAAATTTGGTATAAATAAATTGTCCAAACTCAACCTGAAATTATAAATGAAAGAGTTTATTCAAAAATTAAAGGATATATATGCAGTAGAAGTACTGCGTAATCGCATTCTTATCACGATTTTGTTCCTAGCCGTTTATCGCTTAGGATCTTTCGTGATTTTACCCGGTATTTCTACCTCAGGTCTTGAGGCAGCGCTAGGTGACTCGAATGCTGGACTTCTTGGTTTATTGAATACATTTACAGGAGGAGCATTTTTCTCTGCTGCTATTTTTGCACTGGGTATCATGCCGTACATCTCTGCTTCGATCATTGTTCAGTTATTGGGTTTTACAATACCGTTTTTTCAGAAACTTCAGAAAGATGGTGAAAATGGACAGCGTAAGATCAATCAGATAACACGTGTTATTACTATTGGTATTACAGTCGTTCAAGGATCGACCTATCTAACATTCCTTTCATCATATGATGGTGTTTTATTACAAGGTATGCAGCCTACTATTTTCTGGATTTCTAATATTGTGATCTTAACATCAGGTACTATGTTCTGTATGTGGTTAGGAGAGCGTATTACAGACAAGGGTGTGGGTAATGGTATTTCTTTATTGATTACCGCGGGTATTATTGCAGCATTACCTGGAGCATTTATGAGTGAATTGGATATTAAATTGAATCAAGCTGGAGGAGGACCGATCCTTTTCATCATTGAGATGGCGTTATTTGTTGTTATCGTTATGTCTTCTGTTGCATTAGTTCAAGCTGTACGTAAGATCAAGATTCAGTTTGCTAAGCACATGATCGGGAAGAGCAATTTGTCTGGTATTTCTGGTGAAAGAGATTATTTACCTATTAAATTAAATGCGGCTGGTGTTATGCCGATCATCTTTGCTCAGGCCTTGATGTTCGTACCTGGTGCCATTGCTCAAAGTGCTGGAAGTGAAAGTTCATTCTGGGTACAGATGGGCGATTTTACATCCATCCCATATAATATTGTATTCTTCATTTTAGTAGTGGTGTTTACATATGTCTATACAGCTTTGATCGTTAATCCTCAACAGTATGCGGATCACTTAAAACGTCAGAATGCGTTTATACCTGGTGTAAAACAAGGAGATGATACAGCAGAATATATTGATGAGGTTACTACAAGAGTTACACTACCTGGTTCCATAGCTTTAGGTTTGATTTCTATATTCCCAGGAATCGCTGCTGCAACGATCTGTCAGGGTAATGTGAACTTTGCGATCTTCTATGGTGGTACATCATTGTTGATCTTAGTTGCTGTTGTCTTGGATACGATTCAACAGATCGAAAGTCATTTAGCAATGCACGGTTATGACGTTGTGAAATTGAAAGGAAGAGTACGAAACAAAAAAGCGGATTCCGTAACTGAATAAATTTAATCAAGTATAAATCGTTTTTCTGATAATTATTTAAGATATTTGCACTCCGAAATAAAGTGTTATGGCTAAACAGGAACTGATAAAACAAGATGGTGTAATCACAGAAGCTCTCTCGAATGCAATGTTCAGAGTGCAGCTTGAAAATGATCACATTATCATTGCTACGATCTCCGGAAAAATGCGGATGAATTACATTCGTATTCTACCTGGTGATAAAGTTGCTGTTGAAATGTCACCTTACGATTTAACTCGCGGAAGAATAATCTATAGATACAAGTAAAAAAATATATCATGAAAGTAAGACCTTCAATAAAAAAACGTTCTGCAGATTGCAAGATCGTTCGTAGAAAAGGAAAATTATATATCATTAACAAGAAGAATCCTAAGTTCAAACAACGTCAAGGATAAAATAAATAAAGTTTAATATGGCACGTATATCTGGTGTAGATTTACCAAAGAACAAAAGAGGTGTTATCGGCCTTACCTATATTTACGGTATTGGATCGATCTCTGCGAAGAATATCCTTAGCCAAGCGAATATATCTCATGACGTGAAAGTTCGTGATTGGTCTGATGATAACATCAAAGACATTCGTCGCATCCTTTCAGATGATTTCAAAGTTGAAGGTGAACTTCGTTCAGAAGTACAGTTAAACATCAAGCGTCTGATGGATATTGCTTGTTACAGAGGAATTCGTCACAGAAGAGGTTTACCATTAAGAGGTCAGCGTACGCAAACAAACGCAAGAACGAGAAAAGGTAAGCGTAAAACAGTAGCTAACAAGAAGAAAGCGACTAAGTAATAGTCTTAAAAGATAAAACGTTATGGCAAAGATCAAAAAAGTAAAAAAGAAGAATGTAAAGATTGAAGCGGTAGGTGAAGCTCACATTCACGCCTCATTCAATAATATCATTGTTACTATCACGAATGCAGCAGGTCAGACGATCTCTTGGGGTTCAGCTGGTAAAGCTGGCTTTAGAGGATCAAAGAAAAATACACCATATGCTGCTCAGGTAGCAGCTACTGATGCGGCTAAAGAAGCATATGATTGTGGACTTCGTTCAGCAATCGTATACGTTAAAGGACCTGGTTCTGGACGTGAGTCAGCAATTCGTGCTATCGATGCGGCTGGAATCAAAGTCACATCGATCAAAGATTTGACACCTACACCACACAATGGTTGTAGACCACCAAAGAAGAGAAGAGTATAATTTTTTTAGGGGTAGCAGCTATTATATAAGCCTGCTACTTAAATTAATTGTAAATGTACCCAGTGGTATAGTTGCAAAAATAAATCTTTATAAAAATGGCTAGATATACTGGACCAAAAACAAAAAAAGCAAGAGCTCTAGGTGAATCAATCTATGGCTATGACAAATACTTCGAAAAAAAGAAGTACCCCCCAGGACAGCATGGGCCATCAAGAAGACGTAAGCAGAAGTCTGATTATGCCCTTCAGTTGATTGAAAAACAAAAAGCCAAATATACTTACGGCGTTTTGGAGAGACAATTCCGTAGAATGTTCGAAAAGGCCAGTCGTAAATCTGGTGTTACGGGTGAGAACCTATTACAATTATTGGAATCAAGATTAGACAACGTTGTTTTCCGTTTAGGTTTTGCTTCATCTCGTAGAGCAGCTCGTCAGTTAGTGACGCACAAACATATCACTTTAAACGGTGTTGTAACAAATATCCCTTCTTGTAATATTCGCCCAGGTGATGTTATTACAGTTCGTGGTAAATCACAAGGGATGCTTGTTATTAACGATTCATTGGAGATCAATGGTAATAACGTTAAGAAATTCTCTTGGTTAGAATTGAATCAAGAAAAAATGGAAGGAACGTTCCTTGGGAATCCAACACGTGAGCAGATTCCTGAAAACATCAACGAACAGTTGATTGTTGAACTATATTCTAAATAATAAATAAATTAGCCTAACACATTTGACTATGAGTCTATTAAATTTTCAGAAACCTGATAAGATTCTTCTACAGAAAGCAGATGATTTTGAAGGACAGTTTGAATTCAAACCATTAGAGCCAGGATTTGGCCAGACTGTTGGTAATTCAATACGAAGAGTACTTCTTTCATCTTTAAAAGGATATGCTATATCTGCTGTTAAAATGAGAGGTGTCGATCACGAATTCTCATCTGTTGACGGAGTGGTAGAAGATGTTGTTGATATTATCTTGAATCTGAAACAAGTGCGTCTAAAATGTACACAAGATGAAGATGATGATCTGATCTCTGAGCAGATATTCGTGACTGTGTCTGGTAAAGAGACACTAACAGCTGGTGATATCAGTGATTCAACAAATGTATTTGAAGTAACAAATCCTGATCACGTTATCTGTAATATGGATCCAGGTGTATCACTTGAAATGGAACTTACTGTAACTAAAGGAAGAGGGTATGTGCCTGCTGAAGAAAATCTTCCCAAAGATGCACCCATAGGCTTCATTCCGATCGATGCTATTTACACACCGATCAAAAATGTGAAGTATGCTGTTTCCAGTTCACGTGTCGGACAAAAAACCGATTACGAGAAATTGGTAATCGATATTAAGACAGATGGAACAATCCATCCTGAATATGCGATCAAAGATGCTGCTAAGATTTTAATCCAGCACTTAATGTTGATCTCTGATGAGAACATCACATTTGATGATGAAGCAACAAAAGAGGAGAACATCGTAGATGAGCATATCCTACACATGCGTAAATTATTAAAAACTTCACTTGAAGACCTTGACCTTTCTGTACGTGCGTACAACTGCTTGAAAGCGGCTAAGATCAACTCTCTTGCTGAACTTGTACACTATGAAACGCATGAACTATTGAAGTTCAGAAACTTTGGTAAGAAATCTTTAGTTGAGATTGAAGAACTACTAGTTGAAAAGAACTTGAGTTTTGGAATGGACCTTTCTAAGTATAAATTAGACGAGGAGTAAATTTATCAATGAATTGCAGTAACGGAACGATTATGCTAGTACGTGCTGTGAAGTAAATACATTATTAATATGAGACACGGTAAGAAATTTAACCACTTGAGTAGAAAGAAAGGCCACAGAAAGGCACTTCTACGTAACATGACTATTTCGTTGATCGAACACAAACGTATCAGCACAACTATGGCTAAGGCTAAAGAACTTAGAAAGTTCGTTGAGCCTTTGATCACTAGAGCTCGTAAAGTGAATACAGCTGATTCAGCTAAAGATTCAATGCATCACTCTAGAGTGATTTATTCTTACCTTCAGAATAAAACAGCTGTGAAGACCCTTTGTGGTGAGATTGCTTCTAAAATTGGTGATCGCCCAGGAGGTTATGTGCGCGTACTTCGTACAGGCTACAGAAAAAATGATGCAGCTGAAATGTGTATAATCGAATTAGTTGATTACAACGAAGCAGCTCTTGAAACGAAAGCGAAAGCTAAGAAGAAAAGAACGCGTAGATCACGTCGTAAGAAAGCGGATTCTGTTGAAACAACTCCAGAAGTTGTTGAAGAATCAGTTGACAATGAAGATGTGGTTTCTTCATCAGAAGAAGAGGAGTAGTCAAAAAAAAATATGTATTTTAAGCCATCCAATTCAGGATGGCTTTTTTTATGTCAGATAATCAACATAGCGATTCCTATCAATCGAATTTGAAAGCGTATTTTCTTTCAGGTTCTTTTTATTCACTGATCATACAGGGACTTCTTTATATTATCACCTTTGGTACATCGATATTGCTTGCACGATGTTTAGGTTCGGAGCAATACGGTATCTACAGTACCGTATTAAGTTGGATATCTGTGTTCTCCATTCTGGCAGTTCTGGGTTATGATGATCTGCTACTAAAAAAACTACCTCGATTCAGTAGTGAGGTAAAAGATGGTAGTCGGTTTTGGATTGGTTTTGCCTTAAGACGATCGTTATTTTTTTCCACGATCTTAGTGGTTGTATTGTATTTGATCACACAATTTTCATCAATCACCCATTTTTATAATACGCGTCATGTTTACCTATTTGCCGTATTGTTGATTCCTCTTTTTGCTGCATTACATATCCTTCAATCCTCATTACGAGCAAAGCGTCATATTATTGTAGGTCAAATGGGAGAGAAGACCATACAGCCTGTCTTTTTTCTACTCTCCATCATATTTATCGTTTTTTTCTTTGAGATGAATGTGGCTCAAGTGATGATCGGTCGTGTTCTTTCATTTGGGATTGCAGTTGTATTCTCTATATATTATGTTGCGATTTATATACCATCGTCATCCTTATATAAGTCAGATTCTAGTGAAATAAATACATCACAGACTAGCGCGTATTATTTCCTGTTCCTTTCATTAATATATATCTTGATCAGTAGGTGCGATATTTTGGTCTTAAGTTTATTTGCAGTGCATGATCAGATGATTGCTTATTATAATGCTGCGGCTAAGATATCAGAAGTAACTCTAATTCCTTTTGTCATACTCTATACGGTGAGTACGCCAGTTTTTTCAGAATTATCTGAGCAAAAAGACCGATCCAATTTACAAGCATTTTATACAAAATCTACTCGATATGGTTTTGTCTTTGTCTTGGTCTTATTTCTAGGAATTTATTTATTTCGCTCATTTTTACTTTCATTATTCGGTGATGATTTTGTGCAAGGTATACCAGTTTTACTACCTTTGATAGTTGCAAAGCTGCTCCATGCATTTGTTGGGCCTATCAATTACTTGATGATGATGATCGGTTTAGAAAGAACGGTTACATATGCATCATTAGCGGGTCTGATTGTAACCGTAGTTTTGCAAATTCTTTTTGTTAATCAAGGCGGTACTTTAGCAGTAGCATATGCTACTTTAGTCGGATTTGTTGTATATGAAGTTCTGCTTTGTATTCAGTTATATAGAAAAACAGGTTTGATTCCAACTATTTTGGGTCAGATCAAATCATAGAGAATGGATGTTTTAATTGCATTGGTAGTTTTGGCTTTTGGTTTCCTCTTGTTGATTAAAGGGGCTGATTTTTTAGTGGACGGTGCCTCGTCTATTGCCACACGATTTAATATTTCTGATCTCATCATTGGCCTGACCATTGTGTCATTTGGTACGTCAGCTCCTGAGGTAGGTGTAAATATTAATGCAGCGTGGGCAGGTTCGAGTGACATGGTTTATGGTAATGTAGTTGGAAGTAATATCTATAATACCTGTTTGATCCTTGGAGTGGCAGGAATGATCTATCCACTAACTATTTCTAAAACTACATTACGTTTTGAAGGTGCTCTGAGCATTGGACTTGTCGTACTATTGATTCTTTTATCAAATGACCAATATCTTTTCGGGGCTACTTCTAATGAGTTAAGTCAGTTGGATGGCGGTATTCTGCTAGTGATTTTTATGTTGTTTATTATCCGTTTGGCAACGCATACGGAGCCATTAGAACAAAATATGAAGACAAACACCCCTAAAACAATTACTAGATCGGTATATGTCGATTTGATTAGTGTAGGTGGGGGTATTGCTGGTTTAGTGTTTGGTGGGCAATTGGTTCTTGATAATGCCGTATTCCTTGCAAAGACCTGGGGTATGACAGAGCGTGTGATCGGTTTAACAGTGGTAGCGATTGGTACATCTTTACCTGAGTTGGCAACATCGGCAGTTGCTGCATTGAAAAAAAATAGTGATATAGCTATTGGTAATGTTATTGGCTCCAATATTTTCAATATACTTTTGGTACTTGGCGCTAGTTCATTATTAACACCCATATCATTCAATGTTTCATCAAATATGGATTTGTTCTTTCTCTTGTCAGTATCGCTTCTACTAATCTGTTTTATTTTATTCAATCCTATTAAAGAGGGGGTGATAACTCAATATAAATTAGCAAGGATCCCATCTGCTATTCTTTTCCTTTTAGTAGTTGCTTATACTGTTTTCTTATTGATCTAGCGAGTAACGAATGCCAATACCAGGTAAGCCACCAGAGTGGTTGATTAGTTTCACATGTTTATCGGTGCTTTGTAGAGAAGCAGCATTTCTTTTAAGCAGAATGTATTGTACTAGATCATAGACCATTAAGTAGCCACCTTGTAATAATAGAGAACTACCATATCCATTCATTCTAGGGTTATTTTTCTCTGTTCCAATCATCCGAAGGAATATCCCTGCAGTGATGTACGACACATCTAAGGCTGCATTGACAAGATATATGGTCTGTAAATTGTGGTGTTTTTTCAGAGAACCGATAAGCGTTGCCTGTTTCTTATCTTTAATGAGAATACCTGGTATAGCTAAGCCTAAGTTGATGACATTCCATAAGACATTCATCTCTTGAAAATATGTCCATTCATTTTTTGGCTGTGTGAAATATCCGATCGTACCGACTGTCATGTTAACACCTGACCAAACAGCTAGCGAAATAGAACCATTTCTAGCTATTTGTTGTCTTTTGTACTCAATTTGATCAAATCCAAGGGGTTTTCGTTGAGAAATAGCCAGAGTATGGATGCAAAGTGTAATTACCAAAATAGTTGTCAGGTCCTTCATAGCCACTGTTTATGGGGATAACATTCTAGAAAAAATATGGTTTAATTTTGTAGTTTTGTTTAAATCTTAAAACAACAGATGAGTGACAATTGGAACATAGGGAAGCAAAAAGAGTTCTTGAAAAAGGAGACAGAACGTGCTGTTCTAGTAGGTTTAATATCGGATAAAGTAGATGATGTTCAAGTGCACGAATATATGGATGAATTGTCTTTATTAACAAGCACAGCTGGAGCAAAGGTTATCAAACGTTTTATTCAGAAGCTCAAGCACCCAGATACTCGAACGTTTGTTGGAAAAGGTAAGGCAGAAGAGATTAAGCAATATGTTGATGATCACGAAATCGATCTATTGATCTTTGATGATGACCTTAGTGGGAAACAAACCATTACGCTAGAGGAGTTCATGAAGTGTAAAATATTAGATCGTTCGACATTGATCTTAGATATTTTTGCCAATAGAGCGCAAACAGCTCAAGCTAAGACTCAAGTTGAATTAGCTCAAATGCAATATTTATTGCCAAGACTACGCGGACTTTGGACACACCTTGAAAGACAACGTGGTGGTATTGGTATGCGAGGTCCAGGAGAAAAAGAAATTGAGACAGATCGTCGTATTGTTCGTGGAAAAATCTCTCAATTGAAGGAACGTCTGTTGAAGATCGATCAACAAGCCAAGACACAGCGAAAAAATAGGGGTGATATGATTCGTGTATCCTTGGTAGGATATACAAATGCTGGGAAGTCAACCTTGATGAATACATTGGGTAAATCAGATGTTTTGGCTGAAGATAAGCTCTTTGCCACATTAGATACGACAGTTCGTAAGGTGGTTATTGACAGGATGCCGTTTTTGTTATCAGATACGGTTGGATTTATTCGAAAACTACCTCACCATTTAATAGAAAGTTTCAAGTCAACCTTAGATGAGGTTCGTGAATCAGATCTTCTTTTACATGTTATTGATGCCTCACACCCTCATCATCAGGACCATAGAGCTGTTGTTGAAAAGACATTGGATGAATTAGGTGCCAGTGATCTTCCGGTTGTATATGTTTTCAATAAAATGGATGCTTATGAGAATTCTGTGTTAGATCCTTTTTTAATGGATGATGAAAAAGCACACATTTTGAATGAGTTTAAACAAGATCTGTCTATGAGCACAAAGAATAAAGCCGTATTCATTTCTGCAAAGTCTGGCGATGGTATTCCTGAATTCAAATTGAAGATGAAAGATCTTATATCCGATCTTTATGTTAAGCGTTATCCTTATAAAACAAGGTTTTGGTAATTCGACTCAGTATTTTACTATTTTTATTTTGTAGTATTCAGTCAACGGCTCAATATAGATCTGTCGGTCTACATGTCATTGGTGGAGGCTTGATCAAGCATCGTAATTTTATTACCATTGATTATACAAAACCATCGTTTGGATTCGAATTCAATTATGAACAAAAAGCAGATGGCTCAAAAAACTGGCATAAAGCCTGTCGATATCCAAGGTGGGGGGTCAGCTATTTGTTTTTGCACTTTGGAAACAAGGAGGAATTGGGTTGGGCCATGGGCTTAGTACCCTATGTGAATATTGATTTTCTTAATAAAGAGAGATTTCGATTGTATGGTACATTTGGTGTAGGTTTAGCTGTAGTTTCTGCTCCCTTTGATCGGATCAGTAATCCAAGGAATAATGTGATCGGCTCCTATATAAATAATAATACTCGATTTGAGTTAGGTTTGGATATTCATTTGAATTCTCAATTTAGTTTAAGGAATACGATTACATTCACTCATTATTCAAATGCGGCCTCTCAACTACCGAATCTTGGAATCAATGTTCTTTCAGGACGTTTTGGGTTAATGTATCATATCTCGGCTAAACAAAAGGTATCCGAGGTGCCTAGTACTGTGGAGTCTGATAAGCGAGTTCATTTCTCGTTCCATTCTAGTTTTGGATTCAGAGAGATCAGTACCACAAATGGTCCTAAGTTCCCTATGCTTCAGATCAATGTACAATCGGGTTTGTTCATTACTTCAAATCAATTATTACAAGCAGGGTTAGAATATGATTACCAGGGCGCAGTTTATGAATTCATGAGGAATAATGGTGGTTTTGCAGCATCTGAATTAATGGCTCGAGCCAGTAGGGTTTCTTTTGTGCTTTCTGATGAAGTATTTATTGGACGTTTTTCTATGCAGTTTCAAGCTGGTGTATATTTAACAAGGAATGATTATCAACCTTGGTTCATGCATTTCAGATTAACAGCTAAATATTATTTTAGAAATATTTTTGATAAAGGTATCAAACCATACCTTCTCGTTGCGATCAAGGCGCATAAGATTGTAGCAGAGTACTATTCGGTAGGGTTTGGATTTACAATCTAGCGTATGAAATATCTATTAATTTCTCTTTTCTTTTTGAGCTTTTCTCAATCCATTATTGCTCAGTCTGATTCAACGAAACAACGCTTTTGGAAAATTGGAGGTGGTTTTGGGTTAGATTTCAGCCAGCTACTATACATTAACCCCAAAGTTGGTGCTGGAGATAATCGTCTCGGTATTGGTGGAAACATAAGTTTATTTGCAAATTATAAGCACAAAAGAATCAAATGGCAGAATAGTATAGGATTAACTTTTGGTGTTATTCGAATTGGACGAGGTGAGGCAATACCTTTCCAAAAATCTATTGATGAGTTCAGAGTGAATTCTGTGTTTAATTATTCCATTAAAGATGAGAGTTCATTCAACTATGCCTTTGATCTTCATTTTTTGACTTTGATTACGCCTACCTATGATGGTAATTATTTAAGTCGGATCAATGCAGATATTTGGCATCCGATTGCAGAGTTCTTTTCACCAGCTACATTGACACTATCACCTGGATTCTCGTATCATACCAATCAGTCGTATGGAGATTTTACTGTTTTGTTATCGCCAGCATCACTAAAGATGACCTTTGTTACTAGTGATTCAATAGCCATGATGGGGCTTCATGGTAATCCTTTCGAAAAAGATGTGACAAGGGAAGAGTTTATAGATAATTGGAAGACACAGCCCGACGGAGAAATTGATGGTGGATTTTATGCACATAATTATATTCAACTAGGAGCAACGCTAAAATTTGGTTATAAGCACAAACTTTGGCCATTCAAGATTAATGGTAAAACGAAGCATCGAATGGTTGTTTCAACGCTGGTTAATTTATATACCAATTATATGCGTGACCCTCAAAATGTAGATGTCGAGTGGATTGCGAATATTGATCTTCATTTATTTAAAGGGTTATCTCTTTCTTTAATGACCAATCTTTTTTATGATCATGACGTTTTTGTTCTAGTGGATCGAGATGGCGATATTAATACAGGTGTTAATGGATATGAAAGCACAGGTCGACGTGTTTCTTTCTTTGAGCAAATACTAATCAAGTACAATTTCTTATTTTAATGAAATGAAAAAGATAATCACGGATAAAATATATAATGATGTAGGTCGGATCGTTGAGGGTATGGTTGTCGTGGTGGATGATGATGGTATTATCAGATCTATTGATCATCTTAATGATCATGATACATCAACGGTAGCATATTTTGAGGGTCTTTTAATACCTGGTCTGATAAATACCCACTGTCATTTAGAGTTGTCTCATATGAAAGGTGTTGTGGATACAGGTACGGGTCTTATTTCTTTTATTACGGATGTTGTTAGTAAGAGAGATATGGATCCAGCTTATATTAAACAATGCATACAAGATGCTGATCAAGAGATGTATGACAATGGCATTGTGGCTGTTGGAGATATATCTAATGCTGTAGATACATTTGAGGTTAAAGAAACGTCTTCTCTATTGTACTACAACTTTATTGAGTTCTTTGATTTTTTGCAAGATGACGATGCGGAACGAACATATAAACAATACAAAAAGGTGTATGATGTGTTCAGTCGTTCAAAGAGACAGTTTTCATCATGTGTTCCACATGCTCCATACTCCGTGTCTAAGCAGTTGTTTTCTAGAATCAATCAAGTGAATCTTGATCATACATGCACGGTCAGTATTCACAATCAAGAGATCAAAGATGAGAATGATCTTTTCATAAATGGTTCAGGGGGGTTTCCAGGCTTTTACAATAAATTTGGCATTTCCTTAGCGTCTTTTGAGCCAACAGGCCAACCCTCATTCCATTATGCGATTCAACATATGGATCCATCAAAAAAGAGTTTATTTGTGCACAATACTCAGACAACCTCATCTGATATCCAAGAGATTCATGCCTGGAGTGATCAGGTCTATTTTGCAACCTGTCCTAATGCCAACCTTTACATAGAAGGTCAGCTACCTGATTATGCTAGTTTTATAGAGAACAAAGCCAAGATGACTATCGGTACGGATAGTCTTACCTCAAATTGGCAGTTATCTATTCTAGAGGAAATAAAGACAATTCAACGATTCCATTCATATATATCTACAGAAACATTATTAGGATGGGCAACTTCTAATGGTGCAGAGGCTCTTGGGCTTTCAGATAGATTCGGTTCGATCGAGTTGGGAAAAAAATGTGGATTAAATGTGATTCAAGGATTGGATGATCATGGTAAATT
>CAXQBA010000228.1:0-5907 GCA_964221885.1 Luminiphilus sp.
ATAACGATGAGGAAGTAGAATTGTCAAATCATGGCTTTATGTTGTGGGGTAATGCAAATCATGCCTATAAACAAGCTGCTATGGGATACGAGACAGGTTCTGATTTCTCATGGGCGGTTTCTTCTAAACACAGAGGTTGGACCTACCAACATTTAGTTGGTTTTATGGAAAGTCACGATGAAGAACGCATCATGTATGACTGTAAAGAATATGGGACTATGCATGTTGTGAATGGTGATACACTCTATAATATTAAAGAAATACCAACCGCATTAAAGCGTGTTGAGGCTTGCGCTGCGTTTTTCTTTACGATTCCAGGCCCTAAAATGCTGTGGCAATTTGGTGAGATAGGCTATGATTTCTCTATCAATTTCAATGGTAGAACGAAGGAAAAACCGCTTCGTTGGAATTATCTTCAGGATCCTAATCGTATGCGCTTGAACAAGGCATTTTCAGCCATGATCAAGTTAAAAACAGACAACATTGCGTTTCGTACAGCAAATTACGACCTAGACGTATGGGGTTCAGGGAAACGAATGTGGGTAACTGATCCAAGTATGAATGTGACGGTCATTGGTAATTTTGGTGTCGATTCACTAAATACGATGATGCCAGGATTTCAGCATACGGGTGAATGGTATGATTACATGACAGGAGATACGATACAGGTAAATGATGTCAATGCACCGCTTCCACTTGCAGCGGGGCAATACCATATTTTTACGGATCAAAAGTTAACAACTCCTGATTTGTCTGTCAATACGATTAAGATTGAAGATCAAGACTTTCCATTCACATCAACCGTATATCCGAACCCATTCAAAGATGAGTTACAGATAACCATTAATAGTAGTGTTTCTGATAAAGTCCAAATTTTGATAACCGATGTTCTCGGTAAAATTGTTCACTCAGAATCTTTTGGATCTTGTCAGGTAGGTGAAAATTTATACACCATTTCACTAAAAGATCTTACTTCAAATGAGGGGATTTATTTTTACACGATACAATTTGGTGCATTCAGAGAAGCAGGTTCACTAATTCGATCGGATAAATAAATTAAAATCCAAAGTTATCGAAACCGGTCTTACGGAGTTCTTTATACTTTTCAAGATTAAATGTAAAATACTGAGCAGGTTTGTGCGATACATCCTGCTCTTTTTTATTAGTGGCATTCAAAATATCGAGTTTGAGAATCTTTCTTCTGAAGTTACGCTTATCTAGGGGCCTGTCTAGAATAGCTTCATACATCTTTTGCAATTGTCCAAGTGTAAATAGGGGGGGCATTAAATTAAATCCGATAGGTCTTGTCCGCAATTCATCGCGTAGTTGTTGAAGGGCTGCCTCAAAGATACCAAAATGGTCAAATGCAAGGTCAGAAAAAGAGTGAATATCATGCCAATTGACGGATCTAGCAAAAGAAGATGCTTTGGGTGAGAAATCAACAGAACGTACTAATGAGTAATAGCCAATAGTGATCACGCGAACTTGTGGTTTTTCACGTGTTGCTTTCAGCCATGCTACATCACTTTGACGCATAAGCCTTGACGGATCACCGAAAGCTCCGACTTGTTCTAAGAATATATCTTTCAAACCAGTCAATTCTTCAAGTACTCTATTTGCTGCCATAGAAAGATTCTCCTCATCAAAAATAAGATCACCTGGTAGCGCATATTTTTCGTGAGGATTCGTATAAATACCTTCTCTTTCAATTAAAAGCACATTCAATCGATTGTCTGTGAAGCCAAAAACAACACAGTCAACTGAAATATTATGGTTTAATTGCTTTAATTTTTTGACAACCATATGTTAAATATATGTAAGATTCAGTATATTTGAAAGTGTTTGAATTACACTAAGTAAAATTTTATCTGATGGTAATTATAGTAGAAAGCGGCTCAACTAAGTCTGATTGGGTCATTTTAAATGATGAAAGAGAACGTACATATGTCAAGACGATGGGGTTCAATCCTTATTTTCATGATGAATTGATTATTACTTCCGCTATTAAAAATAATGAGAATCTTAAGGCTGTATCAAAAAAAGTCAAGCAAATTTATTTTTATGGTGCAGGTTGTTCCACACCGGAGCTTCAAGATATTGTTCGTACAGGTTTAGCTGACGTTTTCATTAATGCAGAGATTCATGTAAATCATGATTTAGAAGCATGCGCATATGCAACGTATGATGGTCGACCCGCTATTTCCTGTATTTTAGGAACTGGTTCTAATTCCTGTTATTTCAATGGCGAAAAAGTTACCGAAGAAGTTCCAGCACTAGCATATGTATTGGGAGATGAAGGCTCAGGCAGCTTTTATGGGAAGATTCTACTTAGTAAATTCCTTTATAATCAATTACCGGCTGATCTTCACGAAGATTTTAAAGCTCAATATCAACTTGATAAGGAAAAGATTATGAGAAATGTCTATTTTAGACCACACGCTAATGTTTATATAGCTTCTTTTATGCGATTTATGTCGAAACATAAAACGCATCCTTTTGTACAGCAAACGATTAAGGAAGGTATGCGTCGTTTTATGGAAACGCATGTTCTATGTTTTCCTAATGCAGAAGAAGTGCCTGTACATTTTGTGGGTTCTATTGCTTTTTATTTTGAGGACATTCTTCGTGAAGTAGCTACAACTTTAAATTTGGAGGTTGGTGTTATTACAAAAAAACCGATCGAAGGTTTGATCGAATATCATTTGCAAAGCAAAGTATGCTAATCATTGGCCTATGAGTAGATTATCCATTTCTTTTGGTGAATTGCTCAATACCAGTGATTCAAATGAAACGTCTGTATTTCAGTTCCAATCTCAGTCATCTTTTGGAGATATTCAATTTGTAGATAATGGAATTGTCCGGTGTCGGTTTTCGTCTGTTTACATTGAGGATGAAACAGATTATGCTTTGATTGATGATGCTTTCCGACTAATTGATTTTAAAAAAAATGAATCGGCTGAACACATTGATCTGATCATTTCCACACTTAAAGTAAGGGTTTTTCGTGAGGATGGTCGATTATCTTTTTTTGACTCAAACGATCAACCTATTCTCGAGGACGGCTTAGCTACACAATTTCAAGGTGAGGTTATCACTGTTTTTAAATCGTTACGACCGAATGAAAAATTTATTGGATTAGGTGAAAAGGTAGGGTCATTGAATCGTAGAGGTACTGCCTATGTAAATTGGAATACAGATAAATTTGCCTATGATACGGAACAAGATCAATTGTATTCCTCCATTCCATTTTACATCGGTATCAATGATGGTTTGTATTATGGTATTTTTTTGAATAATACCCATCGGTCTACGTTTAACTTTGGAGCTTCAACGGAGCGATTTTCTTGGTTTAGTGTTGAAGGTGGTGTGATGGATTATTTTTTTATCACGGCTGATTCTATCTCAGGTATCATCGAAAAGTATACTGCGTTAACAGGACGTATCCCGTTGCCACCAAAATGGTCCTTGGGATTTCAACAATGTCGTTATTCCTATTATCCGCAAAGTGAGGTGGAGACTTTAGCCAGAACATTTAGAGATAAATCGATTCCGTGTGATGTCTTATACCTTGATATTCATTACATGGATAAGTATAAAGCATTTACCTTTGACGCTGATCGTTTTCCTGAACCTAAAGCATTGGTTAAAGATCTGAATGATCAAGGTTTTCAATTAGCGGTAATCCTTGATCCAGGTATTAAAGTTGAAAAGGGGTATGAACCGTATGATTCAGGAATCAAAAACGATGTATTTATAAAATATCCTGATGGACCACGTTACATTGGAGAGGTCTGGCCTGGTGAAAGTCATTTTCCAGATTTTACATCCGATCGGGTACGCAATTGGTGGTCTAATTTATTAGCCTTTTACACGGACTTGGGTATTACGGGTTTTTGGAATGATATGAATGAACCAGCTGCCTGGGGGCAGTGCTTACCAGATATATTACCCTTTGATTTTGAAGGACGTCCAACCTCGCATCGTCAAGCTAGAAATGTATATGGTATGCAGATGACTAGAGCCACACGGCGCGGGACAGAGCAGCAGATGGATCAACGCCCCTTTCTGTTAACCCGAGCAGGTTTTTCTGGTATGCAACGATATGGTGCCAAATGGACGGGCGATAATATTTCTTCAGATGATCATATGATGTTGGGTATTCGCCTGATCAATAGTTTAGCTCTTTCGGGTGTTCCTTTCAGTGGTAATGATGTTGGTGGTTTTGCAGAAGAGGCAACACCAGAATTATATGCACGTTGGATTAGTATTGGTGCCTTTCAACCCTTTTTCAGAGCTCATTCCATGGTGAATACTCGAGATGCTGAACCCTGGTCATTTGGTGAGGTAGTTGAGCAGATAGCAAGGAATTATATTGGACTACGGTATCAACTTATGCCATACATCTATTCCTTATTTTATCATTCAAGTAGAACCGGATATCCGATTACGTTCCCAATGGTACTCAACTATCCAGACAACGATTGGGTTTATGATCCAACTTTTGAGCATCAGTTCTTTTTAGGTGATGGTATTTTGATTGCACCTCTAAAAAGTACCGAAACATTTGTAAAGGTTCAATTCCCAGAAGGTGATTGGTACGATCTATATGACGGTACCCGATATAGTGAAGGTGGATATATCATTGAGGCACCAATATGGAGATTACCCGTTTTTGTGCGTTCTGGTGCTATTCTACCATCAAGGGAAATTTGTCAACATCTTAGAGATGAAACGGATATCCTTCAAATTCACCTGTATGCAGGTAAAGGAGAGTTCATGTATTACGAAGATGATGGCATATCAAAAGATGATACCAAATACAATATTTGGGAGATGACCTTAGATACATCTTCATTTACAATACAATATGTGCATTCGTCTTACAAGTCACCTAAAGATAAAATAACACTGTACCTACATGGTATTCAGTCGAGCAAATATAAGGTAAATGAACGTCTGGTAGATCATCAGTATGAAACCTTTAGATGGCTCGAGCCTGTCAAAAGTATTGATACCTTTTCAACGGATAAAGGAGTAGATATGTGTGAAGAAGTGGTCGTATTGACCTTTGAAATGGAAAATAATATTAAAGTCGTATGGGAGTAATGTTAAAGATCTGTTTTCTTTTGAGCCCACTATTTCTTTTGTTTTGTTGTCAATCAAAGGAGACGAATATCCATAGTGATATCTTTGGAGAGAATGCAAAGATAATCCGCATGCAATCAGATACCATTATTTTTCCGATCAGAGATTACGTGTTATCTGGAACTATTGATTCAATTCGTGTTAGTGCTGGATTTAGAGTGCGAATGATCAATGATTCTAAAGTTGAATTAATCGCTTTGCCAGATTCTTTACATTTAGGGATCATTTATGTTTTTAAGAATGGAAAGAGTAATCAAATACTCTGTAAACGATCAACAAAAAAGAATATCGTCTATAGTATCGAGTTACCTGATGTTACCGATATTAAAATTGTAGGAGAGATGACCAATTGGTCACCACAATCATTAAAAAAAACAGATACAAGAAGGTGGAAAAAATCATTCTATCTGGAGGAAGGTTCGTATCAATATCAAATAGTAGTGGATGATCAATGGATATTGGATCCAACTAATGATAAAACTGCCGAAAATGGAATCGGCGGAATCAATTCACTTCTTCAAGTTGGCGACCCAAAATATCTAAAATCACCATCTATTTTTGCTGATCATATTAGTGATGAACTTCGATTTGATATAGATGCTTATGATCAATTGATTGTCTTTTGGGAGAATGAGGAGCTAACTATTTCTTCAGACCTAAAGGTTCATATTCCTGAACTATCAAAAAATTTAGACCGTTCTCATATTCGGGTTTGGGCGAACAATGAAGGTTCAATGACGGACCTTTTGAGATCGGAAGAGC
>CAXQBA010000229.1:0-2877 GCA_964221885.1 Luminiphilus sp.
GTACGCAATGTTAATTAGTGTGAAATTGAATAAGAAAAAAGAAATTGAACAATTTGCTAGACAGCTTATTGAATATAATGGACGTTACTCGGATAGAGTAGATCTAATTATTTCAAGGCTTAATAAATAGCGATCCATGATTGGATATATGAGACAACAACTTTTATTCTGTTTTCTTTTATGTGTGCCATGTATAATGATAGCACAAGTGGGAGGGAATACTACCTATAATTTTTTACGTTTCTCTCCATCGGCACGAATTACCTCTTTAGGTGGTAGCGCTATAGCCAGTGTGCAAGCTGATCCAAGTTTTGCGTTTCAGAATCCATCTCTTATCAATGCAGCAATGCACAATCGCTTTTCATTTCAGCAGAGTGTTTACATTGCTGGAAGTACATTTGGAACAGCTTCATATAGTTACAGTCTACAAGATCGGTCATTACCGATCACATTATTTTCAGGTCTCACATATGTTAGTTTTGGTCAATTCAACGCAACAGATCCAGTTGGCAATATTACAGGCCAATTTAATGCATCTGAATATGCTTTAGTGCTTGGAGCTAGTTATCAATTTAGTCCATTTCTAACAGCAGGGATCAATATAAAACCTATTCTTTCTTATTTGGGACCATACAATTCGTTTGGTATAGCCATGGATATGGGTGCTACGTATTGTGATACAGCTAAAAATATAACATTGAGTGTTGTTTTTAGAAATATTGGTAGCCAGTTTAGCACGTATGCTAGAAATGGGAATTTAGAACCATTACCTTTCGATATTCAGATTGGATTTTCGCATCGTCTCAAGTATATACCGTTAAAATTTTCAGTTATCTTACATGATCTACATCAATGGGGAATTGTATATGACGATCCGGCCTTGAGTAGTGATCAAATTTTACTATCAGATGGACAAGATCAATCAGATAATTCGGCACTTATGGTAGTAGACGATATTTTTAGACACTTTATTTTCAACTTAGAATTACTCTTTGGTAAAAAAGGAAAAGAGGAGATCTTTCGTGTATCTGCGGGATATAATCATCAGACCCGAGGTGAGTTAGGTGTTTCTACCGTCAATAATTTATCAGGATTTTCGTTTGGTTTTGGAATTCGTATTAAGCAATTCAACTTGGATTATGGCTTTGGAGCTATGCATTACAGCGGTGCCTCACACCACATTGGACTATCCGTGAATATCGATCAATTCTTGAAAGGATCCTCTAGGTGATTACTGATTTCTTTGAACAACCTTTTTTAAATACTGACCATAGCCACTCTTAATGAATCGTTCAGCTTGTTTATCAAGCTGAGTAAGATCTATAAACCCATTTCGATAGGCAATCCCCTCAATACAACCAATTTTTAGACCTTGTCGTTCCTCAATGACTTGAATGAATTGACCAGCTTGCATCAGAGAGGTATGTGTTCCTGTATCTAACCATGCGATTCCACGGCTGAGTGGTTTGACATGTAATTTATTTTTTTCTAGATAGTATTTGTTTACATCAGTTATTTCGTATTCACCTCTAGCGCTAGGTTCTAGGTTTTTTGCAACATCAATCACTGAATTATCATAAAAGTAAAGACCAGGAATTGCAAATTCAGATTTTGGATTCTTAGGTTTTTCTTCTATCGAATACGCCATGTTATTCTCGTCAAATGCTACGACTCCATACCTCTCAGGATCAGCAACTCGGTAGGCAAATACAATTCCTCCATCTGGATCTGTACTATCCTTCAGTACATTTTCAAGGTTGTTACCATAGAAAATATTATCGCCCAATATCAAAGAAACCTTATCGTTACCAATAAATGATTCACCGAGAACAAACGCTTGTGCTAATCCATTTGGAACATGTTGTTCGATATATTGAATATTGCAGCCAAACTGGTTCCCATCGCCGAGGAGTTTTTGAAAATTGGGAAGATCGTAAGGAGTGGAAATGATCAAAATATCGCGTATGCCTGCATGCATTAGCGTAGATAATGGGTAATAAATCATTGGTTTATCATAGATGGGCATCATCTGTTTGCTCACAGCTAAGGTTAGAGGATGAAGTCGTGTCCCTAGTCCACCAGCCAATATAATTCCTTTCATTTTTTACACTTTATATTTGATCAAGGGGTCTAATTTGCGGATTTAATAAGTAAAAGACAAATTATAATATTTGAAATTTTTATTGGAATTACAATTAATGACAGATCGTATTTCAATATGTTCAAATTCTTAGTAGTTTACGAGAACAGATTATTAATGAATCAATTTTTTGATAATGCTCATTTATTCTATACGTTGGTTTCTACCTCTTGCATTTACTTTATGTGCTCACACGGGTGTTTTTAGTCAGTCTGTTCGTCAACTCTCAGAGGATGATAGAGCTTTTTTAGATCAATCGATCTCATCGTTCCAGTATGTAGATGCCGCAGAACGTTATCTTGATATTTTTGATAGAACAGGTGAACAATATTGGATTTTTAACGCTTTCTCATGTTTCCTTCAAAGTGGAACAAATCGTATAGCTACAGAGCGGATTGATTTAAAGTCGTGCTATTGGTCTTATTATGAAATGGCAAATGCCTTTAAGCTACAATCGAAGTCAGATAGTGCTCGAAAATATTATGAAATATTTATCGATTCGTATAAGGGTGATTATTTCGATGAGGTTTTGTCAATTATTGAACGTGAGATCGCAGGTTTAAATCTTACGCATTTAGTAAAAGATCTCAAACCAGTATCGTCTAAAGTGTATGATAAGGATATATCAATTTCATTCATCTCAGAACCTATCAGCGGTGAATTACTTCTAAACGCTGATACGATACTAATTTCAAAAGGAGATACAATGATTATCTCAACTGAATTTAATGATCAAA
>CAXQBA010000230.1:0-2982 GCA_964221885.1 Luminiphilus sp.
GTTTAATAAACATCTGATTTAAGCCTCACAAAATAGCAAAATATCAGAATTATCAATGGCCGGTTTCCTAAATTAAGAAAACCGTAATGACCTATTTGCTGTCACTTTGCAAGTAATTAACACAATGACAGATACTTTGTTGCTGCGACAAAAAACAAATAGTCGACTTAATCCATCTTTACCTTGATCGTCCCACTGGACACATAACTACCACCAACTTCATCAATATTGACATCTAATTCATCATTGGTGTTGATTCCATCAATATTGACGTCTAGCTCATCGTTGGTTTCTACACCTACAATATTCACATCGATTTCATCATTCGGCTTAAATTTGACCGTGATTGTACCATCTTCATTCAATGGTACGAGACCGTATTGTCCATTTGGAGCCAAGCCTAAAACCGAATTGGGTCCTGTTGCTTCGACAGTAGGAACAAACGATAGGTCTTTTACAGTCATAATCGTCAAGTTAACCGCGATAACTGTTAGTGCGAGTTTGGTAAAAATATCTGCTTTCATACGTTTGTATATTTTATTATTGATTCGGTTGCATATTCCTTATTAATATACTATTTCTTCATGAATAAACGTATTTACTTGAACCTTTAGCCCCTGATAGGCTCCTGCATCTATTAGGTAGTTGTCCAGCTTGCATGTAACACCTTTCTTTGCCAACGATTTTTCCCAGTCCTCTTTTTGTTTATTCGGTGTATACGATCGATTCATCGCCTTAACGATATTTTCATAATATTTAATGCCATATTTGTTCAGACCCTCTTCATTGGACGACGGTGTAACAACATTAGCAAAAAGCACAAAAATGATTTGCACATCATCATACAACGCTCGATTCTTATTAATATCATTGATGAGAGAAGTCACCCACTGTCCAATACCTGAAACCGAGGAGTGTGCTTTACATTCAATAATACACTCTGGATTACCCTGTCTATCTAAGATTGCAATATCTGCTTTTGATCTATTCGTTTTATGATTCGTCCACTCTCGGCATATTACTTTATCAGAACCCATTTTCTTATGAAATTCAAAGGCAATTTTATCTCGTAGGGGATTTTCAACCTTACTCGTCAACGCTAAGTAGGCTAATTCACCTATTTGATATGAATCCTTGATTGACTTTATAATCTTTTTCAACATCGGTCCGTATGGTGTCTGGTCCGCCATGATCTTGTTTTTGTTAATAATCATATCGTTTCTAATTCCAATATCTGTTTTGCTGAAATAAGAAACTACTGCTGTCGTAGGTTAGACTATTTTTGGGGTTTTATCGTGTGCATAAATGATCTTTTCCAGCTCTAGCATGGACATTCAGGACCTCTATTAAATAATAGGTTAAGTATGACCACTAATGCAATAACCCCAAAAATTACGATGGTCTCATAATTAATAAAAATTCTTTTTTTAAATCCAACTATTAAAATAAAATAGATCAATGTCACTATCCAAATTGGTATTAGGTAAAACACATCACCAAGTCCGTATCCAAACGTTAAGCAACATGATATTCCATGTCCGAAGGATAGAATAAAAAAGGTTAAAAGTAAAAGAAGGTTAGCTATTGCTATTTTCTTGTTCATTGTTGATTCAGTATTTTTCTCAATCTGGAATATCCCCCTTCCTGACCGAAATTAACGGTATTTGCTGCCGTGCCATATATGATATGCTGGTTACAATGAAAGCAGATCTTTGCCAAGCCAATGATTTTGTGATGCTCTTTAAAAATTAGAATGTCCCGATATACCGCTATACAATCATTAGCTATGGACTGATCCACCTCTTTTTCTTTAAATATCTCGTTGATCCTTCTAAATTTCTTTCTGTAAACTTGGTTTTTGTTAAAACCTATCTTTTACAGTTCTGCAACAAATGTCGTATCATCTATTGAATGGGGTGCATCCATAAGTATCAAATCGATTTGCAATTGTTCATCAGCATTGATGTTAGCGTCCTCTTCTTTTTCAAGTAAGGTCATTTCATCTATTTCAATCCGGTAATGATCCAATTCATCAAAGTTGAAAAAATACCGACCTGACACATTAGTTGTTTCTGTTTCTTCTTGGTTGCTTGACGAACCACAAGAAAAAACGATTGCTAATAATCCAAGTAACCCTATACTTTTTAATTTCATAAAGACGACAGTCTTTTAACTATGCCCCGTATCTATGCAGACTTTGTTTATTTATTCTTACAATAAATGCGCTTTAATCCTCATTCCCTCACGATTTCCATATTTCAGTTTCGGGATGAAACTCTTTCCACCCTAACCACCAATGTTTTTCAACAATAACCTTTTCTTCCGACTCCTTCTCATTGGCATAAAGGTAATCAGCCTCTTCATTGTAAGAGAACAAAACAGATTTATCGAGGTACTGATCTTCAAAGTACCTCTCACCCATAAGATCTTTTTTTCTGTACGCTCTTGACACACCATTGTAATGAACACCAAAAACTGTTTCTCGATTCGGTAATGCTGATAGGTCCGAAAAGCCAGGCATGGTAATTTTATTTACGGCCTTATCCAATAATTTATTCATTTTCTCCCGAGTCCAATACCCCTTCCTTGCCTCCACAAATTCGTAAGCAAACTCTGTTTCGTTATACTTTTTTTTCCACTCGCCCCATGTTACATTCTCCCCCGATAGAAGTTCAAGCTGTTTTCCTTTAAAGGGTCCATAAATACATTCTCCTGTGGCTTGTTGCCACAAACTATTCGTCAATGTGTCGATGATGATCATATTCCTTCGCCATACTCCAGCTACTCTGAAATACAATTCTTTCCCGTCTACATTTGTACTAAAAGCAAGAGCACTTTGACATAAGGCACAAAAACAGATCAATACTTGTTTGTCCTCTATTTTATCAAGAATAATGTGTCTTGGAATAACAGCTTCTTTTAACGGATACGCTACGGCCGTATTAATTAGATGCAAACCAATAACTGATGTATCATTTTTTA
>CAXQBA010000231.1:0-2861 GCA_964221885.1 Luminiphilus sp.
AATGCCAGCTGTGCTTGTTGTAAAGATATTCAAGAACTCTCTATTTTAATAATAGCGTTTTAAAACTCAAGTAAGTAAGGTTGTCTCATCTGAGATAGCCTTTTTTTATATGAAAAAACTTATCATAGGTCAAGCCAATTTAAAACGTAATGCAATATATTGAAATCATGTTTATTTTTAACGTGATGTTAGAACGACATTATTAGTTTTTTTGTTAGTATTGTACACTTAATTTTTAGAAACTGTTTACAAACTTTCATTATGTTCAACAAAAGTGAATTTAGAAAATACGCTGTAAAGCATTTAGGGTTATCTGGTATGCATGTAGATATATATGCAGATAAAACTATAAACAATCATATCCCTAACATACAATCTCTGACCCCATACATTATTGAGGAGCGTCAACTAAACATTGCATCCATGGATGTCTTTTCACGTTTAATGATGGATCGCATTATTTTCATAGGTCAAGGTATCAATGATTATGTAGCTAATATTGTACAAGCTCAGCTTCTATTCTTGGAATCAACAGATCCCAAAAGAGATGTACAGATATTTTTAAATAGTCCTGGTGGTTCAGTCATTGCTGGACAAGGTATTTACGATACCATGCAATATATTTCTCCAGATGTAGCTACGATCTGTACTGGTCTAGCCGCTTCTATGGGTGCCGTTCTACTTTGCGCTGGTACTGCTGGTAAACGTTCTTGCTTACCACACGGTAGAGTGATGATCCATCAACCACTTGGTGGTATGCAAGGACAAGTAACAGACATGGAGATCTCTTACAAGTTGATCAAGAATCTACAAAAAGAGCTCTATGATATTTTAGCTAAACACACAGGTCAAAAATACAATAAGATTGAAGCTGATTGCGAACGAGATAACTGGATGACAGCCACTGAGGCGAAAGAATATGGTTTGATCGACGAAGTGCTCGAGCGTAAGAAGTAATATTTTTGTATTTTTGAGGAATACATTACAAAAACATCCAAAACATGAATAACAACGGTGCAAAGTGCTCATTTTGTCACAAAACCAAAGATCAATCATTGATTTTGATCTCTGGGATCGATGCTTACATATGTGAGTCCTGCGTTGACAAGGCACATCAGATCATACAGGAGGAAGTTATCCCCTATCATGAGGAGACGAGCAAGGAAACACAAGCTAGTGTGAGTGGCGAGATGATCGTTTTAACACCAAAGCAGATCAAAGAACGTCTCGATCAATATGTTATTGGACAAGATGATGGAAAAAAGATTCTTGCCGTAGCTGTTTATAATCATTACAAACGGATTCGTCAACTTGCTAAAGACAAAGGTAAAGATGATGTTGAGATTGAAAAATCGAATGTTGTCATGGTTGGACGAACTGGTACAGGTAAAACATTGCTCGCCCGAACTATTGCTAAGTTACTAAATGTACCATTTACGATCGTTGATGCTACTGTTTTCACTGAAGCAGGTTATGTTGGAGAAGATGTGGAGAGTATGCTTACTCGTCTACTTCAATCTTGTGATTATGATGTAGCCGCTGCAGAAAGAGGTATTGTTTATATCGATGAGATCGATAAGATTGCTCGTAAAAATGATAATCCATCCATAACACGAGATGTTTCGGGTGAAGGTGTACAACAAGCCTTACTAAAAATGCTTGAAGGGACTGATATATTAGTTCCTCCTCAAGGTGGACGAAAACACCCAGAACAAAAACTAGTTAAAGTAAACACCCGAAATGTTCTGTTTATCTGTGGTGGTGCTTTTGCTGGTATTGAAAAATTGATCGCAAAACGTATCAATACTCAGGTCATTGGTTTCCGATCTAATGATGAAGATCAAGTTGATGGTGAAAACTTATTGCAATACGTTACACATCAGGATATGAAATCCTTTGGACTCATTCCTGAATTGTTGGGACGAATGCCGGTTTTAACACATCTTAATCCACTTGACAAAGCAACATTGAGACGTATTCTTGTTGAACCAAAAAACGCCTTGACCAAACAGTATGTACGTCTTTTTGAAATGGAGAACATCAAGTTAGAATTCACTGATGATGCGCTTGATTTTATTGTTGATAAAACCGTAGAATACCAACTGGGGGCTCGTGGTTTACGTTCAATCTGTGAGGCAATCATGACAGATGCCATGTTTGAATTGCCTTCTAAGAAAAATGTAAAGACCTTTTTGATCACGAAGGAATATGCAACATCCAAGTTGTCAAAAACGAAACTAGCGGTTTTACAACAAGCGGGCTAATCGACATCTTTTTCTTCACCGATCTGATTCTCTTCTACAGCAAACTCCTTGAGTTTAGGGAGGTCTTTGATGCTATTCAGACCAAAATGATGCATGAATTTATCACTAGTTGCATATAATAATGGTCTACCAACGTCTTGTGAGCGACCCTTGATGTGGATTAATTCTTTTTCAAGCAATTTTTTTATTGAATAATCTACATTGACGCCACGGATCTTTTCTATTTCAGATTTGACGATCGGTTGTTTGTACGCGATGATTGCCAAAGTCTCAAGAGCTGCTTTTGATAATCGCTTCTTGCTTTTCTGTTTTAAGAGTGTATGCAAAATTGGCTGATAGGGCTCCTTTGTCATAAATGTATAGCCACCTGCGATCTGTTCAATACTGAATGCGAACTGAGGATCATGATACTTCTGTTGAAGACTCACAATCAGGTTTGAAATGGTTTTACGATCAAAAGACTCACTTGTATACGCTTCCAAGCAATGAATCATCTCCTGGATCTTGATCGGTTGATCACTAGCAAAGATCAGAGCCTCAATATGTAGAAGAAGGTTTTGCAAATCTGTATGAGATCGGAAGAGCACACGTCTGAAC
>CAXQBA010000232.1:0-2244 GCA_964221885.1 Luminiphilus sp.
GCTTTTTCTCTTATGGAACAGGTGTTTATCAAGATCAAATGTGCCTTTTCCATGTCACGTGTGGATTGGTAACCGATCTCTGCTAGGATAGAAGCCACAATCTCAGAATCAGAGAAATTCATTTGACAGCCATAACTTTCGATATAGAAAAGCTTGTCTGAATATTCTGATGTTCCCAGGAGTTGTTCCTTGAAAAATACATCTCCCTGTTTGTTGGGATCAATCTCTTTATCTTGTAGTGTTGGATTATTATCGTACATCGTCTAAATTTTCACAAAAATACGAAATAACTCCTTAAACTGACAATATGTCAGCATAGAAAAATAGATTATTGCTCGTTTTTGTGATAAATAGCCGTTTTAAGTAGACCTATTTTATTCAAAAAGTGTTTGACGGAGACGAGCATAACACCGATTCCATATTTGGTCGAACGTCTGAAGTTTATGGAGGATGCCTCTTCAAAATACTTGGTTGGGCATGTTACTTCTGCAATATCAAAGCCTGCATAAATGATCTGTGATAACATTTCATTGTCAAAGACAAAATCATCATCATTCGCATTAAAATTGATTGTTTCCAAAACCTCTTTTGAAAAGGCTCGGTATCCCGTATGGTATTCTGAGAGTTTATACCGGATCAATGTATTTTGGAAAAAGGTCAGGAATCGATTAGCTACGTATTTATAAAGTGGCATGCCTCCTTTGAGTGCTCCCTTACCAAGTATTCTAGAACCAAGGACCACCGGATAGAGTCCTTCTCCAATGATATTGATCATTGAAGGGATCAATTTGGGTGTATATTGATAATCGGGGTGTAACATGATAACAATATCAGCTCCCAATTCCAATGCTTTGTTGTAAAGTGATTTTTGATTGGCGCCATAGCCTTTATTTTGTAGATGTACAATAACATGATCAACACCGATACTTCTAGCAATAACAGCAGTATCGTCTTTAGATGCATCATCACATAGGATGACTTCATCTACCAACTCAAATGGTATTTCTTCATAGGTCCTTTTTAATGTTTCAGCTGCATTGTAGGCAGGAAGAACTACGACAACTTTCTTTTGTTTATACATCCTTTTTAGGTTATGACTATTCAAATTTAACAATAGCTTTCAATTTGTAAAACCTCAAGAGGCTTATTCATGTTTTTAATTCATAAAAGAAGATCTTTTTTATACTTTTACAACAAACTGAAATTTTTGCGCTATGTACATGTTACTTTCGCCAGCTAAATCGCTGAATGAGGATCCCACAAAAACGGCAACAGCCACACACCCCGAGTTGATTAGTAAATCAAGTTCATTATTTACGCGCTTGAAGCGTCTCAAATTAGAGGAGATTCAATCATTGATGGGGGTCTCTGAGAAAATAGCGATTTTAAACAGGAAGCGAAATCAACAATTCTCAAAATCGTTGGATGATACTAATGCAAAACCTGCTATTTATACGTTCAATGGAGATGTTTACACAGGACTTGATGCGGAATCTCTCTCAGATGATGATCTCTCATTTGCTCAAAAACACTTAGGTATCTTATCAGGATTATATGGTCTTTTACGACCGTTGGATCTGATGCAAGCCTATCGTTTGGAGATGGGTACTAAATTATATATCCAGCAGCATAAAAATCTGTATGCCTATTGGGGGGACTCTATAACGAATCTGATCAATCAGAGAGAAACGGATCACGTAGTTAATTTAGCTTCCAATGAGTATTTTAAATCGGTCAATAAAAAGAAATTGAAAGCGAAACTTACCTCCGTCCAGTTTAAAGATGAGAAAAATGGCAAGTTGAAGGTTATTTCTTTCTTTGCTAAAAAGGCTAGAGGTATGATGTGCAGATATGCTATTCAAAACAGGATCGAAGATCCTGCTGACCTCATCTCATTCAATGAGGATGGTTATTATTTTGAATCTGATCTTTCAACCGAAAGCGAACTGGTTTTTATAAGATAATGTTAAAGATCCTTCAGTTAACTAAAAAATTTCCTTCACCTCTTTTAGATGGTGAAATACTTGCTATTTATAATCTTGGTCGATCTCTAACCGAAATGGGATGCGAGGTCAGTTTATTATCGATGAATACGACTCGTCATTTATCGCTAGAGCATAATCCAACCGAATTATCACATTACCATTATGTCGAATCCGTTGTTGTGGATAATCGGATTAAAATCGTGGATGCTTTTATCAATTTATTTTCAAATAGATCATATCATATTGAGCGATTTATTTA
>CAXQBA010000233.1:0-2492 GCA_964221885.1 Luminiphilus sp.
GTGATAGGGTGAGTAAAAAATACCCCAGATAAATCAATAAACCATTCTTGTTCTGATTAATTTGCTCACTGTACTTCAATTTATACGAGTTCAACGTGTTAAAGATCATCTTATCGATGATTTGTCCTCTTCGAACAATGACCTGCCCTTCATCAATCTTTCCCAAGTATGGGGATATTGCTGTAAGAGCTCTGTTTTTCATCTGTTCAGTCAATGTCTCATCAAAAAACACATTCGGTAATCTGAGTAGATCCTCAAGAACTCGTAAAAGATCCGCAGATATATCACTATTTAGTGAAGAGTCGTAAATCTGATCAATCAGATATTGTAAAGCTCTTTTAGAAGTATATAATTCATCTACTGATCGCTGTCCAATATCCATAGGGCCATTCATAAGCTCAATGGTCTGTGGATCAGCTTCTAGTCCTGTATCCTCGATAAGCCCTTTTTGGTAAACAACATTGAGGATATCCTTTGAAAGGGCAAGAACTTGATCTTTTTCCTCCTCACTAATGGATGAAAACCATGTTTGTGCATTCAATTGCTCTTCCAAACGTAAAATCTGTGTTTTTAAAACAGCAGAATCGATCCTGAAATAAGGTGTTAAATCTGCCAGAACCTCTTTTTTCTCTTTTTCAAGATCCTGATCCATCTTTAATAATGGAAACGAAAAAGGAGCTTTTAAATCATCATAAAGCCATTTATTTCCCAACGAATAGGAATAGTCAAATTGCAAACCACTCGGGAAAAACAGTGAAATGAACACCAATGAACCAACAAGTATTCCTACCCTAGGAATAATAGGCAACGAAAAAAGTGAAGAGGTAGTTGAACGATTCATTAATGCAATACATTGGCCAATGCATATTACACAATATATTTATAAAAAGTCTTACAAAAACTAGTACTTTTAGCAATCGGGCTTCAAAAAAAATAGATTCATGATAAAATGGCTGGCAATACCCTATGTGTTCTTTCTCTTCATTTCATGTAATGACCTGACATTACCCAGCGATGCATCTCTTGAATCTAAATCAGATCCATCTGTAGAATTTGATCTTTTTGCCTTTATTGATCATGAGGTTACTCGGCTGCAAAATGATAGATATACACTTCAAAAAATAGTGTACTCCCCTTCTAAAGATAGCATTCGAGTATTAGCTCCTAATTGGACTGATGACTTGGGAGTCTTCAAAGTATTAGATACAAAAAATAAAAGTTTACAAGCTAATTTCACCATTGATACATCCGATCTTGGAGACAAAATGGTCATCCGATGGAAATCGAAAAATACGAAATCATTGATTCGAAGTTTAGAATTTACCTATACAAAGCAATCCATTTCTAGAATAGAGATCGTAAAGCATCAAACCAATTTCATGATGGAACAGAGTGAATTCATGGTATATGTGTCAAATGAGGGATATCGCATCCAGAAAGAAAGTAAAACACCATTCAGTCACAGTCAGTTCCTATTGGAATCTACATTTTTACATCCTTAAAATAGTTATTGATCCCACTCATATTCTCTGAAAGGGTCCACAATGTTTCTCTATTTTCTTTGTTGTGCGCTAATTTAGAGAGCTTGCCTCTCCTTGCCTTGTCATAATAAACGCCAGATACACCTTTATCTGCTTCAACAGTTGCTATATGAAGGATAGCGCTACTCGCCTTTTGGGGTTTACTTAGAAAGGGAGCACCGATACGGACCAATTTAGAGAAAAAGGGAGATCCACTTTGACCAAAACCAGTTCGAATCGTTCCTGGGTGCAAAGTATTTACTCGAATCTTACCCAAGAGTTGCTCAGCTAAATACATGGTAAAATAGATATTGAACAATTTACTTTGCCCATAAACGATAAGTTGTTTATAGCTTCTCTTTTCAAAGTAGATATCATCCCAGTTTACCTTCTTTAGGAATGTATGTGCTACCGATGCCACATTAATGATCTGTGGATCCGAACCCCTCATTAAAACTTTCAATAAAATGTGCGTTATAGTAAAATAACCCATATGGTTCAGAGCAAAAGTTTTCTCGAGACCCTCTGTTGTATAACTTAAATCCCCAAATATTGCACCCGCATTATTAATTAATAGATCTACATGATCTAAATGTGTGTCAAACCAACTTTCTGCTGATTTCACAGCCTCAATAGAAGATAGATCCAAGGCTAGATACTGAATCCGTATGGATGGGTAATCCATAGCAAGTTGGTTTGCAAAGGATTTCAATTTCAGTTCACTTCTCGATACAAGACAAATGTCCCATCCTTTTTTAGCGAATTCGATCGTTGTTTGTTTTCCAATGCCAGAGGTAGCACCTGTAATTACCAATTGTCGTATTTTTCGATCCATTTTAACAATAAGGATTTTATAATTTGAGAGAAAAATGTACGATACCTACTTTAAAATTAATGAGATAGTTTATATATTTGTGACGCTTTCTTAACATGGTGCTATTAGCTCAGTTGGTTAGAGCGCTGGATTGTGGT
>CAXQBA010000234.1:0-3439 GCA_964221885.1 Luminiphilus sp.
CAAATGAACATCTGTTGGAAAATCAATAAAAGGTGATCCAAAAGATGTAGACCATTGGGATTGACCTGACGAGGAAAAAGAGGCTACCATAACATTAGTAGGTCTATTGAAATGCCTATTCACTAACGTATCTCCTTCAATAACTAAAAGACTATCGACCGTGCCTGTTAAATAAATATTTGAATTTGGAGATATCGATAGCGCTATTCCGCGTTCATCAAAATCACCTGCTAAAGAATAGAGCCAATCAAATGAACCGTTGTTTTTAAAAGCCATCAAAAAACCATCCTCCTCCATATTCCCAAAGATTGTATTTCCCTGAACAAACAACTCGTTCGAAAACCAACCAGTAGCATACATCTTACCATTAGGGTCTACCACAACATCTTTCAAATAATCAGCACCAAATCCACCAAATACGGATAAATGATTCATTTGACCAGAAGCACTAAACTTGGCAACGAACATATCATAATTTCCCCAACCAAGATAGACCGTACCTTGATAATTGATCGCATCTCTAAAATTACCAGCAACTACAATACTATCCGAATTGGCTAAGGACAATGAAACGATCTCATCAAAACCACTACCACCAATATGGTCCATCCATATCTCTTGTCCATTCGTATCCAATTTCACAATAAAACCATCTCTCAACCCATTGGAAGGAATAGTTAAAGAACCAATAGAAAGATCTTGTTCAAAATACCCCCCTACATAAATATGCCCTGTTGGTGTGACGACAAGATCATTGGCTGAATCAAAATCAAACCCACCAATTCGTTTTAACCATACACATTGGCCATTAGCATCAAATTTGGCAACATATGCATCTAATTGATCAATAGCTGTAATCGTATCTGATGAACTATTTAACTGACCTTTGAATTCACCACAGACATAGATAGAACCTGTTGCACTTATTGCAATACTTGACATTCGATCTACATCTGTTGATCCAAATGATTGAATCCATTGACGTTGTCCCAGCTCATTGTATTTGACAATAAATCCATCTTCAAATCCACCAGATGAATTCCCTAAAAGGCTATCTTGAAAATATCCAACCAAAAAAACATTTCCTTGAGGATCTGAACTGATTCGGTTACTTTGCTCATAAAGAGCACCACCAATAGCATCTGACCATTGCACCTCCTGAATTTGTCCATGGGCCACATGCATGGTCATCAACAAAAATATTGTTATATAAATACCGTAGATTTTCATTTTTTTTCTTCCTTAGTAGTAGTTTTAAATCCGTATTTTATTCTGATGCAACTCATTACAATAGATTGCAAAATAATATTATTCTGATATATTCCAACAACGTAGATTATCATATGTCAATGATTTTTCATCCTATTTAACTTATATTCACTAACGACAAATTAAGTGTAAAATATTGCATTTAATTTTGTAGATTTGTTAAGTACACCTCCCCCAAGACAACTACGAAAAGAAAAACATACGGTTTATGGTAATTAAGACGTCTACATTTATACTATTCTTTTTCGCGTTTGTAGCAAGTATACGGGCTCAACATAATAATGAATTCTTCAATAATGGAGCACTTGTTCATGTTCAAGCTGGTGCTGAAGTTCATGTTTGGGGAGATGTACACATGGTAAACAGTGGTACACTAGAGCATAATGGCCTCATCAAAGTGCAAGGAAATATGTATTCTGATGCCTCATTCCAACAAAGAGGTACCGGAACAACGCGTATTGATAATTCAGATGTGAATACTACAGAGCGTCAATTCATCAGTGGCTCTTATGCTGTTAGAGGCGGTAGTGCTTTAACGGGAGTCGATGATGGATCGTTTTATGATCTTGAGCTTGCCAATTCTCAAGGTGTTGTTTACTTGGTCAATTCCGGACAAGGTGTAGATCCAACATTGGTTGCCGATGTGAGAAATACCGTCAACTTTGCAGCAGGCGGCACTCGTAATCGAATAATCACTCATGATGTGAGTACAACAGGCGTTCCTACCTATCCTGCTAATGGTTCAAATTACACTGCAACCTTTGGCATGATGAATACAACAAACGGAAGTGGGAATTATATAAATTGTGAATCTGTTATTTACGGCGAAATGTCTGGAAATGATAATTCGTATATACAAGGTAAACATAGAAGAGCTATATCAGCTGCGGGTGGAAATTATCCGTTCGGTATTGGTTTAGAACCAGCTGGAATCAATGCACAACGTGGTTTTCAGTATTCTCAACTTTCATTACAAGCAAACAATTATGATGTTATCACTTGCTATTTCGAAACAGCTTCACCGAATACTAATATTCCAGATATAGAATGTTCAGGATACAACATGGATCGTTTTTGGGGAGCTGAGCATGGTGAGTGGGTTTATAATGACATTAATGGTACAGGCTCTGGAGATTATGATATCCGTTTGTGGCCACAAGACCCACTAAATCCCTTCACTGGAACAGTATGGACGATTTCTAAGGATGATGTCTTCTTGTACCCATCTCCAGATCCCTTACATAACGTTTGTGGACCAACTCCTATTGGCCTACAACGTGGTCCTTTTAATGGGTTTTCTGAATTTGGTATAGTTAGTGGTTTGACGCTTCTTGAAACACAATTAGTGAATCTCCAAGCCAATGCGATCAACAACAGTTTCATAAAAGTAGACTGGACGACCAACCAAGAAAAAGATTTAGATTATTTTGAAATAGAGCGAAGTGTTGACGATATGAACTTTATGCCAATCGCTCAACAAAATGCTGTAGGAACCACTTCATTGCCTCAAACATATGAACTTGATGATAATAATGTTCTACCAAACATTAATTATTACTACCGAATCAAGTTAGTTCAAAATGATGGGAGCCATACATATACACACTCTGTTGTAGCATCTCTTACATCTGATCAGTCAGTGGATCAAATCAACCTTTTTCCTAATCCAGTGATGGATGGAGATGCCCTATTAGAAATTACTTCCTCTGACGATAAAGAAGTGACGATACAAGTTTTCGATGCTATTGGTCAACGACTTTCTAGTCATCAATTCAATTTGGTAAAAGGATATAATGTACACGCAATTAGAACCACTAATTGGCCCTCTGGTGTATACTACATACACATCAAAGGAAATCAATTCACAAATGTTAAAGAATTAATAAAAGGAGAATAACATCATTTAGTTATCTTTTACCATTTCAAAAAAGGCTGTTCAAATGAACAGCCTTTTTTGTGTCATGTTACATCTAGGTATTTTGTATTTCATGAATATTTACGAAATTTGCACAAAATAAATAATGATGTCTAATGCATTAATTTGGGGCTCCGATACCGGTGTTACAGAGGAGATAGTCGATGTGATGAAAGATTACCTTGACGAATATAGCTTTGATATCATCAACTTATTTAAAGATGATTTGATCGATTAAAACCAATACGATCGTAT
>CAXQBA010000235.1:0-5564 GCA_964221885.1 Luminiphilus sp.
CGACCAATGACGAAGCTAAAAGATTACTATCAAAAAGTAATCCAACAGAAGGAACTGTCATTTATTGTAACCGACAATGGCTCGGAAGAGGACAGATTGACAGTCAATGGCAGAGTGATGTTGGGAAAAATATCATTTTGTCGCTTATCGTCTATCCTCATTTTTTGAATATTGAAAAGAATTTTGATCTGAATATATGGGTATCTACGGCTATTGTAGATGCATTACAATTATTATGCGATGATGTCAAGATAAAATGGCCGAATGATATTTTTATCGGTGAGAAAAAGATAGGAGGTATTTTGATCGAAAATTCGATAAGAGGAGCACAATTGAATTCTTCAGTAATTGGTATTGGTTTAAACGTGAATCAAACTGATTTTGAAGGTTTACCCAATGCCACATCTTTAGCTGTTGTAACAGGAAAAGAAAACAATTTAATGTCTTTGAGTTCTAGTATACTTGAATCCTTGGACCGAATGTACCAATCTATGCGGTTTGGATTTTCCTTCAAAGATCAATATTTGACGTTTTTGTTAGGTAATGGTCAGCAACGATGGTTTAGAGACAGACGAAATGATCTTACGTTTCAAGGAATGATCCAAGGAATAGACAATCAGGGCCGCTTACAGGTTTTTAGTCAAGATGGGATCAGTTACTTTTGGATGAAAGAAATCGAATTTCTATTCAACACGGACGATCAATAGATAAATGGAAAGAGCTTAGGCGTTTCTTTTTTGTAGTGATGAAAGTCAGACTGTTCACCATATTTTTTTTCAGCTGCTTTTTGCAATAGTGGTATACCAGAAATCCTGACCAATAAGAGGCTGATCCAAAAGGGCGATATGAACGTCAGGTAAGTAAGAGGGTTGTCCATTTGAAATGTAATCAGAGATATACCGGACCAAAAGATGATCTCCCCTGAATAATTAGGATGTTGTACCCATTTCCATAGACCATGTTGTATGAATTGACCATTGTTTTTGGGATCTGTTCTGAACGTATATTTTTGCCAATCGGCCAAAGTTTCAAGTATTAATCCAAATATGGCTAAAAATAAACCAGGATAGAGCAATGAACCCGTCCCTAACTGTTCAGCTAAAAATAATGGAGCTGAAATGATTAAAATGCTTACAGTTTGAAGAAGCCAGAACAAGGTGATCCTAGAGAACTGTTTTCGCATTTTATCGAATCGTTTATCGTCGCCCATTTTATGAATTCGGATGAAGAGGTAACTTCCAAGTCGTACAGACCACAATAAGACAAGAAAATACATTATTGTATCCTGTTCTGTTACTCTTCCCTGTTGCCATAACCAAACCGAAACGATAGCAAAGCATAAACTGTATGTTAGATCGGTCAGTTTATCACTTTGTAATAGATAGCACCAAGCTAATCCTATTATATTCAATAAAATTACGATAGAAATTGCAATTACCATACTAAAGTTTTTATCATTGAATCTCGATCATGAAAAACATCCTGAAAGAATACCTATCTGTTCCAGCATTTATCAAACATTTGATAATGGCTGTGTTTTTCATACAATTAATAGACGCAGCATCATTCATATTGTTCAATTTTTATTTGCATGATCTAGGATTTAAAGATGATCAGATCGCCTATTTTACAGCCTGTCGCTACGCTGCTATTGTCTTGGTTTCGTTTCCATTTGGTCTATATATTAAAGGTAGACCCCTCATTCATTTTATTCGCATTGCCTCATTTATGGCCCCTTTGATCTCTTTAGGAATTATCTTCCTTTTAGAAGCAGGCCAGGTACTATGGGCTCAAATATTTATTTTTTTTCTAGGATTGAATATCGTCTTGATTAAAGTTACAGCCCTACCTTTTATTATTTTGAATACCCCTACAGATAAACATTCGGAGTCTATCGCCATGTATTTTCAAGTGTTCAGCCTTACGGTTTTTACTGCAGGAGTTAGTAATTATATTTTGTCGAGTATTGATCGTGTGTTTTTTAGTGAAAAGAATGTACTGATTATCATATCCTTGCTTGGCTTTTTTGCTTCTTATTTTGCCTACAGGATTAACATTACAGAGAATGTATCTGAGAAGATACCTATGCGTCAATTTATGTCTAAGTATGACTGGCGTAAGATCATTAAGGTGTCCATTCCAACTTTTTTAATCGCCTTTGGAGCGGGTTTGACCATACCATTTATTAACCTTTTCTTTTTACAGATACATGGAGTTGCCTCTCAGACTTTTTCATTGTTTGGCGCATTTAGTTTCGGTTTAGTGGCTATTTCTATGGTTTTCGTTCCTCGAATTAGACGTTTTTTTGGCTATAATTTAACAGTAAATGGATTCCAGACATTAGCAATTATTGCATTGGTACTCTTAGCAACCACACAGTGGTATGCTCATCTAGAGTGGGCATTATATGTGGCCGTAATTGCTTATGTATTACGTCAGCCATTAATGAACTTCTCATCGCCTGTCGTATCAGAGTGGAGTTTATATTTTGTTGGAAAAAGAAATCAAGAGATGATGGGAGCGATCAATGCTTCGATTTGGTCAGGCTCTTGGTTCTTTAGCTCATTGATCTTCGGTTGGATGCGGGCTAGTTCGATTAGCTTTGTTAATATCTTTTTGATAACAGCAGTTATCTACACGTTAGCAACGATCTATTATTTTTTACTGATAAGAGCTAATCCGCTTGAAGATCTTGATCAAAACCCTTGATAGAATAAGGACTAAATAAGATAATGGTTTTTTAACAGTAGCGATCAATTCGTTTGCTTAGGGATATTAAATTTGAAACCTAAGCTAACTTCGAAGGTAAGGTTGATGATCCGTTCCTCTGGTACGGCTTGTGTTTTCCAAGTGTTCGTGCTGTAATCATAATATTGACGAACTGTTCCAGGAGGGACGAATATCTGTGGTGTTAGGTCTGGATTCAGGCTTACTTCTAACACCAGACCCATGGGAAATTTGGGAATGGTCCATTCAGCACCGCCACCGATCCAAAGACCAGCATTGAACCGATTGATCTGACTGCTAGTATATTGAGTTGTAAGACTATCACTAACAGTGACATCTAGTCGGGCTCCTAATCCAAAATAGAAGATGAAAGGGTCCATGGCATAGTAGCTTTTGCCACCTATGGTTAAAGATAAATTGTGGAATACATCATCAGGGCGAAAACCAACATAAGATACATAAGCGAGTGAAGAGCCCTTTCTGTGATAACCCAGCTGCGTGAAAAAACCAAGGCTGTTAAGGACACCATTCCCCATATCTTTCCCTGCATTGCTGGATTCAAAAAAAAGTAAGCCATGATATGAAGGTAGCGCCCTTCTGTTTTGCTGCGTACCAACCGTAAGCCCACCTTTAGCTCCAAAACTCATCTGTTGTGCGACAACTGAGAAGCTAAGGAATAATAAAAGTGAGCTTATGGCTAGGCGCATATAATGAAAGGTTTATAGTCTTGACTAATCTTTGAGAATTTTTCTTGAGATCACTAATTTTTGGATCTCAGAAGTCCCTTCACCGATCGTACACAACTTAGAATCTCTGAAGAATTTCTCCACGGGGAAGTCTTTCGTGAATCCATAGCCACCATGTATCTGAATAGCTTCAGTAGCTGCTCTTACACAAGTTTCAGAAGCGTAATATTTAGCCATGGCGGAGATCTTCGTCACGGGAAGGTGATTGTCTTTCAAATACCCTGCCTTACGTGTCAATAATTCAGAGGCTTCGATTTCAGTAGCCATATCAGCTAGTTTGAACGAAATAGCCTGAAATGATGAGATCGGTTTACCGAACTGTTCTCTTTCTTTGGAGTACTTTAAGCTTGCTTCATACGAACCTTTTGCAATACCGAGTGAAAGTGCGGCAATAGAGATTCGACCACCGTCGAGGATCTTCATAGCCTGTATGAAACCATCTCCCTCTTCACCAAGTAATTGACTTTTGTGAACTCGACAATTATCGAAAATAAGTTCAGCCGTTTCAGAGGCCCTCATTCCCAATTTGTTTTCTTTCTTACCACCAGAAAAGCCTTCCATGCCACGTTCAATAATAAAAGCACTCATACCGTGACTATCCAACAACTCACCGGTGCGGACGATAACAACACCTACATCTCCAGAAATGCCATGTGTGATCCAGTTCTTTGTTCCATTAATCACGTAATAGTCACCCTCTTTTTTGGCAACACATTGCATACGTCCAGCATCAGAGCCAGTATTGGCCTCTGTAAGTCCCCAAAAACCAACGTGTTCACCACTTGCTAATTTAGGTAGATATTTATTTTTCTGATCATCCGTTCCAAACATCAGGATATGATTCGTTCCTAATGAATTGTGTGCGGCAAGTGATAGACCGATTGAAGAACATACTTTTGTGATCTCTTCAATGATCGTGATGTATGCTTGATATCCTAGACCAGAACCACCGTATTCCTCAGGAACCAACACGCCCATAAATCCCTGTTCGCCCATCTTGGCAAAAAGATCTTTTGGAAAATGCTGGGTTTCATCCCATTCCATGACATGTTCTCTGATGTATTTCTCTGCAAAGTTCTTAGCACTCTCTTTAATGAAGGCTAATTCTTCTGATTCTGTAGATTGTAAGTAGGCTGTGTCCATTTATTTCAAATAATTTAAAATGATTACAAAAATAAGAAAAAATAAGAACACTCGACTTGAAAATTTGTCAATTCGATGTCAGGATCATTGGATCACCTACTTTTTATTTAATATTATCATGGTTTGAAGATGAACTCGATCTTTCCAATCGCTACCTAAACGCTGTGTCAATGTATCTTCGACCGTCTGACTAGCTACTATATGACCATCTTTCTTGAGTTTTGCATATTTACAAGCACCAACATTGTGAAAGGTATGTTGAATGCCCCAGTCTCTCAATACTTCACTTCGGGTTTTGTGATATAAAGCGTCGAGTTTTTTAGAAGCGGCCTTCGTAGATTGATATTCATCCCAAACGATAGGAATGTCTTGGGATCTATAATGATTTAAATGTATGTATTTATCTATGAGCGATTCCCATGTGCGACCCAAGAATGTATACATTTTATTTTTGAACGCATTACTCTGATCGAGTTCTTTTTGATCTTTTTCGTTCAGATTATTTGGTGAGCAATTTTTGAAAATAGGCTGATATAAAATTCCTAATGTCGTCAGGAAGGATTTTTTTTGTTCAAAATACGCCATATTCGGACGTCCAAATACAGGTTCGTTCCAAGAAAGACCTGTTGCTTTTTGTTGAATGATCTGCAACTGAATGGCTTCATTCAGTACATCTTTCCATGTATTACCAAGTTCTTTGTCCAGCTTTGAGAGATATGGCAAGTTGACAACCTGAAAACTATCGATCTGCTTCTGCACAGCCTCTGAGTAAATACATCCTGAAATGATCGGATTATATGAAATACCCCATTCCTTTGTGATCGTTCGTTTAGCTTCGATATAATCGACATTCGGTTTTCCAAGTATGTATTCGTGCCAAGTGTCTTGAGCTTGGATTGTAAAGGAAATGAATAATAATAATATGTTACTTAGCCAATACTTCATGAC
>CAXQBA010000236.1:0-4119 GCA_964221885.1 Luminiphilus sp.
ATAAATTGAGACCCCATCAAAATGAATTCTGCTTCATCAACCCGGTTACATACCAAACGTGGAATACGTTTGGCTGTTGCATCAATTCCTTCTAAAAGAACAAGGTCTACTAAAGAGCCATGTGGAACTTTTTGAGGAGCTGTTGGTGGTTTATCACCTTTAGAGAAATCGGCTTCTATAAAAATAGGAACACCTTTAACAAATGCTTTTGTTACAGTATTTTCTGCTTTTCCTCCTGGTACATATGTTATGGATCCAAGACGTAATTGGTTTCGTCGCAGTTGTCGTTTCACAAACTCCAATGGTCGCCCAATAATCTGATTATAATAGATGGAAGCAGAACAATCTGTTGTTCTGGTAACAGTTAGGTAGATCTTTCTTTTTTCTTTGACACGAGAACCAGCTTTAGGCGTTTGGTCTTTGATAATGCCACCAAGTCCATTTCCTTTACATATCGAATCGTTAACGATGATCATAAGGTCACGAATTTCTAATAATTTCTCCGCATCCTCAACACGTAAACTAATCAGATCGGGTACTTCAATTGACTCACCATGATTGGTGTATACCTCCAAGGAATACATGGTTATGTACAAGATGATCGCTAAAATTGACAACATTGCCACAATGCTGACGATGATCTGTTTTTTGATAAACCAAAGGTCACTGAAAAAGGTCGTGACGGATTGTATGAATGAATTTTTTATACTCATGCTAAATTCCCTTTTCGAAGAAGTTGTTGGTTTCGTTCGATACCAAATTCAATGATCTGATGAATGAATTCAAAGGGCTTATAACCATTCAGTGCACACTGATGAAAGATACAAGTTGCAGGTGTCATACCAGGTAAAGAATTAATCTCAATAATAATGGTTTCTGCACGTCCATCCCTATAAATTTTGACAAAGGCATCGATACGTGCATAGCCCGTTACATTTAGAATCGTTGCCGCTTTCTTTAGGGTATGTTTGACCTGTTCTGCAATGTGTTCGTATGAAATATCTGATAAAGCTCCATTAAATCGTGCTGGAGTAATATTTTGTCCTTCACCGGCTAAAAACTTTTCTTCCAACGATAGGATATCACCACTTGTAAGTGTTTCCGAAGGCTCGAAGATCTCGTAGGTAAGTTGCATTTTATTGTCATAGCTACAAAGTAAGCCACCAGTTATTTCTAAGAAGTGGTCTGCATCTTCTTTTTGGATCAATTGCTCTACTAAAACGCAATCTTTAGTTGGGAATTCTTCTTTTTCAAGCAATGATAATGTTTTACGAAGATCATGCTCCGGATTCAATTCAAAGATCAAGGCAAAATAAGCTTGGCATTCTGTCTCGTTTCGAATGACTTTTACGGCTGAACTACACCCATCGTCAACGGGTTTCATAATAAATGGATATGAAATAGAAACGGCTAAATCCTGAAGTACACCCGACGTATTTTCAATGTAGTCTATCTTGCTGACTAATTTTTGTTCTGTAATGGGAAGACCATGTTGTTTCAATAGCTGTCCCGTTTTATACTTATCAATAGTAGTAGCGGCAGAACTTGCACTTGATCCGTTGAATGGGATTTTAAATTTCTCTAAATTCTGTTGTACTTTTCCATCTTCTCCGGGTCGTCCATGAAGCGCAATAAACACTGCATCAAACTGAGTTGAAAGATCATCGTATGTGATTACATACGGTGGGAAAAGACTGTCTCCTTTTGTAAACATGGTACGAATACCTTGCGTTTGTTTCTGAATCTTCTCGATGATAGGGTGTTGCTTGTAGTTTGCTAATTTATCCCTAATATCATCTGCATTATCTTTCAAAAGTAGATTAATAGGTATTCGATGCAATTCATGATAGGTATCATTTCCTGTTACAAAAATAGGATAGGGATCATACTGGCTCGAACTAGCCAACTTTTCATAAATATTTCGACCTGATTCAACAGATATATGACGCTCTGACGAATAACCACCCATAAAAACAGCAATTTTTTTCAGTGTTTGTTCATCGTTTTGACTTTGTTGAATGGCGGTATCCAATTCTTTAAGTAAGTGATTGTAATGCGTATGATAGGTATTTGTATCGATACGTTCAACCAGTGATGTCCGAATGATATATGTTATAAATTGAGATGGATTCAATCCTATTTCAGCTGCCTGATGGAAGAAGAAAGAGGATGGCAACATGCCAGAGGTTGTATTGGGATCATTCAAGAAAATACGACCATCTTCTTTTATGAAACCGTCGATTCTAGCATAGGTGTTAAATGCGAAATAAGCACATAATTGTTCGCACTCATTTCGTATGTTTTCAATTTTTTCATCATCAATACGAATAGGGGTGAGCTTTCGTGATAGACCTGCCAGGTATTTACTTCGATAATCAAAAACCTCATCACCTTTGACGATCTCAGTAGGTGGTAAAGCGATAGGAGTACCATCTGAATTTTTAATAACCACACATGAGAATTCTTTTCCATCAATAAATTCCTCTAAAAGAACGGTATGCTCATTATCGAATCCTTGTAAAACAACCTTATCAGTCGTTGATAGGCCATCTAAATAGACCAGTAATTCATCTGGTGAAAAAAATAGGTTGTTATGATCGAGGTCTCTACAAGGAAATCCAATTCCCGAGCGAACATCTGTCATTTGTTGAAGGTAATGTACCTTTTCATCCAATGATCGATTTTGCCAAGATTCTATCGAAATTCGTTCAATAAAGAAAGCTTTATCGATACTTTTCGATAAAAGGTGTTTATCAGATTCATGAATGATACTAACACCAATAGAGGAACCTTGGTTGGCCGGTCGGATCACACACGGGAAACCAACTTTTTGAACCATATTCATCAGATCTACACGCCCACCTATCCAATCTTTTCGATGTATAGGGGCTATCTCGGGACTCAAAAATGGACTATGCGTCATCAATTTTTTCTGAAAAGCTTTGTCCATGCCCAGACTACTCGCACGAATACCAGATCCTGAATATGGTATCTGTAAATACTCCAGAACGCCTTGTATTTTCCCATCTTCACCAAGTGCCCCATGTAATGCTAGAAAGGCAAAATCGATCAGGTGGGGTAGGTCATCCAATTGTAAGGGAACACCTACTTGATTCATTAAGTTTTCATAATCAGATGCAGATAGATCTGAGAGACTCTCAATGTAAACTTGAAATGCATTTTTAGATAGGTTATTTGAGTTTGTCGAGGGATAAAAATCCCGTATGGTCCCTTTATAAAGGAATTGCCAGTCTAGAAGTATGAATTGGCCGAGGCTATCAACAAAGATCGGAACGGGTTCAAATACAGACTTATCCATATTGTCATAGACGGTTCGTCCGCCTGCAAAGGAGACTTCTCTTTCTCTAGAAATACCTCCAAAAAAAATACCAACCCGCATACATGAATGATTTGAAACAAATGTAAGGTAAAATCAGCAGAATTTTGTGAAAAAAGAAACTTGCAGTACGGTAATACTACCCATGTCAAAGCTTAACGAACACAAATGGTAATTCATTGCTGACGATCTGAAAGGTACGCTCATCAAAGAATTCAATGATCAATTGATCGTTAAAAAGTCCTCCTTGGTTTTCTAGTCGGATGACCCCACCTTCTTTTGGCATTGACCAAGTTCCTTTTTCAGTGATCCATGTTACATTATCTTTAGCCATCAATTTGCTTTCGAGTGTGCCATCGGATGCAAAGGATAACTGAGCATCTTTCAAAATAAAATCTATTTCATTGGCTGGGTAAAATTGTTGAAGTTCACCCATATTCTTCAACTGCCAGACACCTTCGATCTTTTCACGATAATCAATGCTCTCGTCGGCACAAGAAAAAAAGAGGGTGGCTATTAAAAAGAATATAAAAGGACGCATAGATGACAGTTTTAATACTATCTAAATATAGATGTTTGGTTGCATTTGGTCAAGAAAATAGTTGACTATTTTGCAATAATCGATCCATGTATTGTAGCTTAAGTAACAGCTCTTGAATCGTCAGTAGAAGACTGTGATCTTTTTGAGAATCATAGGATCTGCATTGAATTTCAAGCTGATCTTGTAATGATTGATCTATCGATCGTATTTTGAGTTTCAGTGCCTCTTTTGTTGACGTGTC
>CAXQBA010000237.1:0-6349 GCA_964221885.1 Luminiphilus sp.
GTTGGTTAAAACATAGTTAAAAAAGGTGTTGTATATTTGGTTCTTTAAACATCTCTTAAGAAAGCTAAAAAAATGGAACGGCTCTTGTCAATAGTTAAGTCATTCATTTAACGTTTAAATCAAGAACACATGTACCTCAAGACATTGATACTATTGTGTGCATCTTTTTCTGTTTTGACCCTCCAAGCTCAAAAAGTCTTCAAGGCGAAATTTACCATAAATAGGAAGGGTTATAATGTTGAGTATATTACCTCCAGGGTATATATTGGTCAGAAAGAAATACATATTACCGAACCGGGGAATTCAAAGACATACAAAATCAAAAAGAAGAAAATAGACGGACCTTGGAAAATGTATAAGGTCAAAAATTTTTGGATCAAAGAACTACCTGAATTTGTAAAACTGGAATTCAGTAAAAAGAACTTCATCATGTATAGTCTGTTTCAACAAAGCTGAACAGATGGATCAACTCCCTTTAAAATCTTTCTCCTTGAAATGAAGTCTTATCTAAAGAGGCTATAGGATTTTATGCCATGTGTTGCTTATACCTCAATATTTCGATACTCCTTAATATCACTTGGGACAAGAAAACGGTGTTCTTTTACATGATATTTTTCACGTGCTTTGGTTCTGTAATCTTTCAAAGTTATTCCTTCGTCATTAGCTATTTGAGTTTCTATTTTTTCATAGCCTTCCAACGCATCTAGAGAATGGTTGAGTGCGTTTTGCATCTTTTTATTTAAATATTCTAGGTCTTTAATCTTTCGATTGTCCTTTTGAAGAATAAATCCTGTGATGAGACTAATTGCCGCAATGACCAATCCGCCAAGACCCATAAAATCTGATAGTTCCATGAAGTTGAATAGTTGTATCAAGTAATTGTGAAAAAAGTATAAAAAGAGGCATTACCGTCTACGCCTAGACGCATTAGCCAAATACAGAATGAAAAAGGTGATGTTAGCTGGTGTTAAGAGTAAGGCGATTATTATGAAGATGCCCCCTAACGTACTGAAAAGTGAAGGTAAGCCAATAGCTAAACACAAAATCACAGCTAAGAGTGTCCCTAGCCAAAGACCAAAGAAAATCTTTGTCTTTTTTCGTAGAGCAGCTAGCTCAGCATATATACGTTCGTCCACATCATTGTCATTATCTAAGCCAAATCTTTCTTGACGCGCTCGTTCCTTATCGCGAAAAAAGTTGGGAGTGCTATCGATATATTCTTTTCGTTTAACGGTTGCCCAAATAGCTAAGGCTAATAAACCAAGCGCAAAAGCTAGAACAATAAACCAAACGATGGAACCACTGATAGCAGCAAAAATACTAAGTGTCAACCAGATAGCAATCAAGCCGAACAAAATATACCCAACCAACATGAAGGCCAAGTAAAAACCAGCCTTATTCTGTGTTTTTTTCTGAGCTTGTCGTACTCTTTTGAAGAAGCGTTTGATTTTTCGTTCTCTCTTTTTTCGGTCTGCTTTATCTTGTTTTTGTTTGCGAACACTTGGCACGCGAACATCGGGTTTTTCAAATGATATCGTATGAATGGATCGACCTGTGGGTATTGGATCAAAGCGAAGGGCTTGCCCTGGAGAAACAACGAATAGCAATAAAAGTAAAATACAGAGTCGAGGAATACATAGTGAGGATTTGAGCATGGTTCTTTTATTTTAAGTCGCAATGTATAGAATGTTGTATTTCTAATATACTTAAAATTTATGATGCTTTTTTAATAATTGATTTAGAAAGTAAGGGTTTCTCTTCCAACAACAGCATGTGGCGTATCAAGCATTAGCTATATTTTTACTATGTTTGTCACATAAACCAAACACATCGAAATCAGACAGAATGAGAGGTCTTATAATTGTAGTTGTCAGCAGTATATTTTGGGTGTCATGTCAATCATCAGACACAACGGATGGTACAACGTTGAAGGATACATCTAATATTGATTCTACAGTGACCAACGTAGCGACACAGTATGGCTATTGTATGGATTCATTCAATATAGATAGCAATATCGTCCAGTCTAATCAGACGGTATCTCATTTCTTACCAGATTACGGTATTACGTTTTTAGATATTCACCAGATGGTTGAAGCGTCTGAGGGGATCTTTGACTTTAAAAAGATCAAAGCAGATAAAAAATATTATGTCATCTCAACCAATGACAGCACACATCGGCCGGTCAGTTTTATATATCTGTCTGATGCGATCGAATATGTTCAGGTAACGTTTGGTGATAGCATCACGGTTCAACGTATTCAAAAACCGATCGATACCTTGATCAATATAGCTGGAGGTGTTATTGAATCCAGCCTTTGGAATGCCTTTATTGATAATGGCCTCAGCCCGGCTTTAGTGTCAGAATATGCCAAGCTGTATGCATGGACCATCGACTTCTTTGGTGTGCAAAAGGGAGATTTTTTCAAGGTGATTTATGAAGAAAAGTTTGTAGAGGGTCGTTCTGTCGGTATTGGAGAAGTAAAAGCCTTATTATTCAATCATGGAGGTAACGATTATTATTGCTTGCGATATGAGAATGATACCTTAGGTGGCCTAGGGTATTTCGATGAGAAGGGGGAAAGTATGAAAAAAGCCTTATTGTCGGCGCCGTTGAAATATAGACGCATTTCTTCGCGCTTCTCTCACCGTCGATTACATCCAATAAAGCGTGTATACCGTCCGCACCATGGTGTTGACTATGCGGCACCTACGGGTACACCCGTAGTGGCTACAGGTGATGGGACTGTTACGTTTGCTGCTCGAGCAGGTGGTGCCGGTAAAATGGTGAAGATCAAACATAATGTAGGTAGAATTCTGACCAAATATCTGCATTTATCTAAATACGGAAAAGGGATTCGTAAGGGGACCAAGGTCAAGCAAGGACAAGTGATTGGTTACGTCGGGAATACGGGACTCAGCACCGGGCCGCATTTGGATTATAGAGTCTATATCAATGGAAAGGCTGTTGATCCGTTAGGGATCGATATTCCGACACTAGACCCCATTCCAGCGGATCATATGGAGCAATATTTACGAGTGATTACGCCATTGAAAGATCAATTGGATCAAATAAAACTAACACCAGCCCAATCAAAGAAGGATGAAGAGCTTTCCTGAGCTATAAGGTCAATATTTTGATCTCCACCCGTTGGTTTTTTAATCGACCTTTTTCTGTTTCGTTGGAGGCGATATTCTGACGTTTTCCATAGCCTTTGGCAATAACCCTTGAAGCGGGAACCCCATTAGATAAAATGTAATTGCGTACAGCTTTGGCTCGAAGAGAAGATAGCCGGTCGCAATAGGCATGACTAGGTAAGCCATTGGTGTGGCCACCGATTTCGATCTGAACAGACGGGTATTGTTCTAAAAACTGAATCACATCGTTTAAAGATGCTTTGGAAACGGGTTTAAATTGGATGGAATCCGCATCAAAGTAAATACTAGGGACCTTAAATTTCTGACCGATCTGAATGTCGGAAATACTTAGTTCATCATCAAAGATCGCAGTCTCCTCATTCAATGATTTCTTATCACCAAGGTGAAGGATGGTGAATGAAACGTCATCTGATGCAAGCCCTTTCTTGTTGTATCGGTAACTAACCAGGTCATTTGCTTTTAAATAGTTGGTAACGACCAATCGGTCTTGGTTGGGTCCATTCACCTGAATACGCATATCTGGATAAAGGTCCATGATTCGTACCAACTTTCCCATTTCATTATTTGATAAGTGGATCGGAATGGTTTCATTGATCATGATGGGATGTAATGTGAGATCGAGGTCGTATTCTTTTTTTTCGCGCAAGCTGTCTTGCTGAATGAATTGACTTGTTGGGAAGAAGCCCTCCATGTAGGCATATACTTTATAATCGTGTTCCTGTGGTACGATCAATTTGAAGCGTCCGGTTTGTGGAGCAGATTTTGCTTTACCGATCTCCTTATTGGTTGACACATCATAATAGTAGATGTTTGATACCATGAATTGCTTCGATCGCGCATTTATAACCTGTCCGGCAATAGATAAGGTCTGCTCGGGTCGGATATCCTTTGGTGGCACCATGCTATATATATCGATCGAGCCATAACTATCCGGTTGATTGGAGGTCATAAAAGCCGATTTTCCATCCGCAGTAATGGTAAAATAGGCATCCCAGTTCGGGGAGTTGACCTGAGGGCCAAGATTAACCGGTTTGGACCATTTTGTCCAACTATCATCAAGTCGTTTGGACATGAAAACATCATAGGATCCATAACCATAATGCCCCTTAGATGAAAAGAATAGGGTCTTCCCGTCTGCTGATAGAAAGGGGGTGCCATCACTTAAGTAGGTATTGATCTGTGGACCCAGATTTAGGGGGATTGTAAATTGATCACCATGTTCAAAGCTTACATAGAGGTCTAGATCCCCATATCCATCCGTGCGCTCTAGTGACATTATAATGGTCTTATTATTGGGGCTCATACATGAGGATGTATATTTATTGGTATTATAATAGCCTTCTACCTCGACTGGAGTCGGATAGGCCCATCCGGTATCGGTCATATGAGTCAATGAGAAACCTGAGGTGGCATAGGTGCTATCGGTTCGATATTTGTTCATGACAAATAAAGACATGTTATCTGGAGACACTGAAATGATCCCATTGTGATCTTCGTTGTTGATAGGACGTTCCATGAGTATCGCATTCGACCATTTTTTTCCTTCTCGTTTGGAATACCAGATGTCATCTTTTTTTTGTTTTCCGTAATTTTGTGGGTGTTCTTCTCGGTCGAAAAAGAGATATTGTCCGTCATGGCTGACCACTGGATTGAGCTCTGGAGAACTTGAATTGACCTGTTTACCTAAATGTTTTTTTGACCAATCGTGTGTTAGGTTGGCCATATATATTGGTTGGTCTTGATAGATGTCCAAATTGTCGAAGTGAATATTATTATTACCATGTACCACAAACCCAACCTTGCCACCATAAAATGAACGTTTCTTATCCCGAAATACTAATTCATTGTTGATGTAGAATTGGACTGAATCTTTTTTCTTTTCGAGTGTCAGGATATTCAAACTATTAGAACGTAAAGCTGTTGTTTGCTTCCATTTTCCCGAGTAGGAATTGAATTTGCCGTTCGTGTAATGCACAATTCGATAATATCCACTGTTGGAAATCAAAAAGCAGTTCATGTTACGAGTATTTTTGGCGCCCCAAACTAAACCAAATGGCATGTTTTCGGCTCCTTTTTTATGAACCATGGAACTCTCGATACGAAAATCATCATCCGTCCCAATAAATAAACTTTGCCAGGCACACCAATATCCTTTTTCTCGCTTATGATGGAACACATATGCACCATCCTCAATAGCTAAAACATGAGATGAATCATTAGCCATAGGCCATTTTCGATGGTTGTCATCAAAACTTTCTGCAAAAATGAGGCCCTGTGCCATCAGAGTTGCTGCAGAGAAAAAGAGCACTATGGTAGAGAGAAATCGAATCATGAAAAAGAAACAATATGATATTAATAAATCAAAAATAACAAGTTTTATGCCGACTGACATGACATCTGCCTTTAGATATAACTATTGGTTTGGAATAATTGTTACAAGATTCTATTTAGAAGTGTTTTCCATGGATTGGAGCAGTGCGTGTATTTTCTTAGCATAAATATCTTCTAAGAAATGTTTTTCAACAAAGGACCGGCCATTCATTCCCATCTTTTCCCTATCAACAGCGTTCATGAGTTGTTTCATTTTCTCTTTAAGATCAATGGCAGTTGGATTCTTGAAAAGTAATCCACGAATTCCATTTTCTATTAGTTCGGGTGTGGCACCACTATTATATCCTATAATAGGTTTACCATAGGCCATGCCTTCGATGGTTGAACGTCCTAACCCCTCATGCTTAGACGCAGTCAAGATCACATCGGATTGATTATATATTGATGATAGGTCTGATTGATAGCCAAGCATTTTGATTTTTGCAGACCCACCACTAGATAGAATGAGCCATTTAAGATATAGGGAATAGATGAGTTGACCACTTCCAACGATCCAAAGTTCAACATGTTTAAATTCTTTGGATAGCATCGAAAAGGCTTTTATGATCAACGCCTGTTGCTTCGAAGGATGAAGCATGCCAACGACGGTAAAGACTGTTGGTTGATCCTCGTTTTTATGAAAAATATCTATTTGATTGAATGCTTTTCTGGAAAAGACAGCATTGTATACGACCTGAAAATTTTTGATAGTATTTTTTTCTAAAACTTCTTTAGCTACTGCGTCTGAAATAGCTACGATCTGATCAGATTGTTGTAATCCGTATACGAATTGCTCTTTATTAGGGAAAAAATGATATCC
>CAXQBA010000238.1:0-4558 GCA_964221885.1 Luminiphilus sp.
TCCACGTTATAGATGAATTTTTTTGATCATAAAAATGTAGATATTGAGGCGCTTAGAAAAAAAGCATTCAATTTCAGATGGGCTACCCTAGATCCTGATGTTATACCACTGACTTCAGCCGATCCTGATTTTCCTGTTTTCCACAGAATTTTAGATGCCATGAATGAATATATGTCGGATGGCTACTTTTCGTATAGTCCATCCGCAGGTCTACCTTCTTTTCGTGAAGCTACTGCAAAATGGTATCTTTCAGCATACAATGTGGTAGCTGATCCAAGAAATATTTTACCTGTTAATAGTGCTGCTCAAGCTCTATACATTGTGGCAAATACCCTTCTAAAGAATGGCGACGAAGTGATCATTCCTGATCCTGTCGACTTTTTATTCAGACGATCTGTTGAACATGTTGGAGCAATCGTTAAGCCGCTGGCCATATCTATCAAGGATTCATCCTATGATATCGCTGAACTGGAACAATCCATTGGTCCGAACACTAAAGCCATATACGTTTGTAATCCAAACAATCCTATGGCCTTATATCAGGGAAGTTCAAATCTTAAATCCCTAGTGCAGATTGCAAAAAAATATGACCTTTGGCTCATTAGTGATGAGATATGGTTGGATATTCACCATGGTACACCTTTGAAAAGTATAGCTGACCCATCATTTGAAACCTATCAAAAGAAGATTATAGTATCCGGACTTTCCAAAAATTTTGGATTGGCAGGATTACGTGTTGGATATATCATTACTTTTTCTGATGAAATATATCAGTCTATTTTTAAAGCATCACATCATGAACATACTGGCAACGGAGTAGGCTCTTTACCCCAAGTCGCTGGTACTGCTGCTTATTTAGAGGGCTCTGAATGGCTAGATGCTTTCAGGAATCACTTAATAGAAATGAAAAACTTAACCAAATCATTTATACAAGAAGCTTCTTTTTTAGAGGATTACGATTTTAATGCCACCTATTTGGCATTTCCTGCATATGACCCAGCCTTGAATAGGTCCTCCGTAGATATGATCGAATATATATTACAGAAATCTCGAGTTGCGCTGGTTCCCGGTGGGATCAATTGGTTTGAATCAAAATCTGAGGGTCGTATTCGAATTTGTTATGCAACATCAAAAGAAATTGCCACCGAAGCATTTGAACGAATTTTGAATAGTGATATCTGATTTGTACATTACAGTTCATCAATTCTAGATGTTCTACTTATGAAAAACATTGTAATTACAGGAGTTAGTACGGGTATTGGACATGCTTGTGCTCAAGCTTTTATTTCCAAAGGATACCGAATCTTTGGTTCGGTACGAAAACAAGAAGACGCAGATCGGTTACAAAATAAGTGGGGAGATCTCTTTTGTCCACTTCTCTTTGATGTACGAGATGAAGCATCCGTTCTTAAAGAAGCTGTCCGTGTTAAAGAAATACTTAATGGTCAAGGATTGGATGGGTTGATCAATAATGCAGGTATTGCTGTTGCAGGCCCACTCATGCATTTACCCATTGACCAAGTACGTGAACAACTCGATATAAATATAACAGGTCTTTTGATCACAACACAAGCTTTTCTACCTATGCTCGGTGCTCAAAAAGATTTTTCTCATACACCTGGCACCATTTTCAATATAAGCTCTGTTGCCGGAAAATTCGCCAGTCCTTTCATGGGTGCCTATGCAGCAAGTAAACATGCTGTTGAAGCTTTATCTGGATCATTACGCATTGAATTAATGTTATATGGAATTGATGTGGTTGTCATTGGTCCAGGTGTTGTTAAAACACCGATTTGGCAAAAAGCAGATGAAATGGATTTGAGTTATTTAGATGTGACAGATTATAAAAAAGCTAGTGGTAAGATCATGCGTTTTGTGAAAAAGATGGCAACTACAGGTTACGATGAAACTGAATTTGGTCAGATGCTGGTTCAGATATTTGAAAAAAAGAAACGCAAAACACGATATGCAATGGTAGCCAATTATCTGAGCAATTGGCTCATTCCTCGCACATTACCAACTCGAACCATCAACAAGGTTATTGCAAAACGATTAGGTTTTCTAAAGTAGACTATATTCCAACTAGTGCAAAATCGATCTGTTTTTTCTTTTTATTAGAGGCTAAAACACGAATGGTTATTGAATCACCCATTTTAACTTTTCCCCACTCAGTCTGCACATAAAAACCATCATCACTTATCTGAAAATAATTCGATGATCGATCATTCCGGATCATTCCTTCACAATGGTTTTCAGCAATGGTCACGTAAATACCGTGATCTGCAATTCCAGTAAGAAAACCTTGAAATTCTTCACCGACATGAGCTTCCAAAAATTCAGCCTGTTTATATTTAATCGATTCCCGCTCAGCCTCCATAGCATCTTTTTCTTTTTTTGATATGTGTTTACATAGCTCCTCTAATTTGGCCTTGTTCATGCGTTTATTACTATCGGTCAATAGATCTTGTAATATTCGATGCGCAATGACATCTGCATATCTCCGAATTGGGGATGTAAAATGAGAATACGTATCAAAACCTAATCCATAATGGCCTATGTTGTCCGAAGAGTAGGCAGCTTTAGCCATCGTACGAATTGCTAACTGTTGTAATACTTTCTGTTCTGGTTTTCCCGATGACTCTTTTAGAAGTTTAGCATAACCTGATTTAACCTGATTCGGTTTGGTGATCTTGGTCTTATATCCGATTGCATTGGCAAAAGCACTGAAGTTTGTTACTTTTTCCATATCAGGTTCATCATGTACTCTGTAGATCATTGGCCATTCTATTCCAGATTTTTTAAGTTGATTAGATAATAGCGCACCTACTCGTTTATTAGCCAACAGCATAAAATCTTCAACCAGCATATGAGCATCTTTACGTTCTTTAACGTAGACCTCAATAGGCTTGGCATTATCATCTAATTTAAATCGAACTTCTGGCGATTCGAACTGAATAGCACCCGTCTTAAATCGATGTTTTCGAAGTGTATGAGCCATGCTGTTCAGCATATTCAACTCATTGGCAAATGGTCCTTTTTTAGTTTCAAGAATTTCTTGAGCTTCCTCGTACGTAAATCTACGATCGGAGTAGATCACTGTTTTTCCAAACCATTCAGATATAATATCACCAGCCCTATCCATCTCAAATATTGCTGAAAAAGTTAATTTTTCTTCATTAGGTCTGAGAGAACAAACACCATTCGATAATTTTTCAGGTAACATAGGTAATACTCGATCAACCAAGTATACTGATGTAGTTCGTTTGGCAGCCTCTCTGTCCAGAGCAGAACCTGATGCGACATAATGTGTTACATCAGCGATATGAACACCGATCGACAAATTCCCATTATCTAAAAACTCGATTGATAATGCATCATCAAAATCCTTAGCTGTTGCTGGATCAATCGTGAATGTTGTGATGTGTCGTAGATCTTTTCGCTGATCAATTTCCGCCTCGTCAATGGTTTCAGCGATCTGCTTATTTTCATCCAATACATCATCGGGAAATGTTAGATTAAACCCTTTTTGGATCAAGATCTGATTCATGTCCATATCATTGCTATCATCTTCCCCAAAAACAGTTTTTAACACTCCCTTAGCTAATGAACCTCCTCGTTTAGGCCAATTTATCACATGAACGATCACATGAGCTCCATGCCTGACATTGTCAGACAACTCGTTGGATTCAACCTGAACGTCGAATGGAACTCGATCGTCATTCAGATGTACGATCATTCCATTGGGATGAATCATTACTTGTCCCATGAATAAGGTCTGTTTTCGCTCAACAACACGAATAACACGTCCTTCTGGTTTACCTTTCCTGGAAATTTGCCATTCAATTTCCACTGTATCCCCATGAAGCGCTTGGTTCACGTCTCTATATTTAATGAAAACATCGGACTGACTGATCTCGTCATCTAAAATTACATAAGCGGCACCAGATCGAATAATTTCGATCTTTCCCTGTGCAACATGATGTGTATTAGACCCCGAACTATTTAAAACTAGGCGATACTTACCTTGTCTCGTTTGACGTATTTTACCACTTCCCTCCAATCTTCTCAATGAATCTAAGACAGCGTCTTTAGTATTCGATAATTTTAATTTCCCAATGATGCCTTTGGCATCAAAACGTTGAGCGGAATGTCGCTTAAATAGATTTTCAATTTTATGATCTAACGTTGGAACGTCTAATTTCTTCTTTTTTAATTTTTTAGGACCTTGTCGCCTTTTTCTACCCATGTAGATTCTTATTTAATAGTTCATTCAATAGTCTTTCACGATAATTGACTGAAATAGTTTCATTAATCCAAATTGTTTACGATTCTTTAAGATTGGGATTCGATCTTACCATCATTGTTAATCTTAAGATAACTTTGTAAATGTGTGTGCGCTGGGTCAACAGGAATTGAGTGCCCCTTCTCATCAACACGTCCTTCAACCATACTGATCATTAGGTCGGTTCCGATCGTACATACTTTTTGCATCATACCTTTCGTATTGTATGTAAGACCAGCAATATTTTTTTGATCAATACGACGTCCTTTTAGATCC